>JAFGTC010000112.1 GCA_016934335.1 Candidatus Omnitrophota bacterium
ATCAAGCCGGCGTAGACGGATATCAGATCGATTCGGTTTATCTGCCCTTGTTCTCACCGCCGGATCGCTAGGCTTCCAAGACAAGGTAGAGACGAATTTTGCCGGCGATTCGAAATCCGTTGATCACCGATTTTCGCGCGACGCTCAAGAAGGATTTCAATCAAACCAATAGACGTTGCATTCCAAGGGGAAAAGCCTTCTACGAAGGCCTTTTCGCTAGAAAGCCGTAATTATTGAAGCGAACTCTCAAACGAGTCGCCTAAATTCATGAAGACAGGTTCTCGCAGATGGATGCACAATGTAGTTTTGTTTATTACTCGTATGAAATAATGTTGAACAAAGGTCGAATGATACTATTTAAAATCAGATGGTGGATTATAAACGTTGCCTGGCCCATACATATAAAGATCACCTATTGAAATCATCCCATTGCTTGCGTGGTAATAGTTGACATCACCTGCGTAAGGTTTGATCTCCTCAGCAAAAGCGGGGCGATCCCACTCCCAAAAGCGGTCCGGGCCAGTGGAAATAAAAGCAAACCTGAAACCATCACGTGGGGGATCATAAAGTCGGACATTGTTGCGTCCTTTAACTGATGTCGTACGTCCTGGTGCACGGACTCCGCCATAGCCTTCACGTGTCGTGTACCAATAATGCCCTGAAGCCGTCTCTTCCGCATAAGGATCTTGTGGAATACTGGAGATATACGCAATTGGAGTTGTTAAACGAAAGTTCTGCCAATTCCAATCCCACTTGCAATCAACTTCCTGACCGTCACAAGGATAGGTATTGTTGTCGAGCCGATACATTTCAACTGCTGTACTCAGTGCTTTCATATCCGCCGTGGCTTTTGCCATTTTTGCCCTGACCTGAGCATTTAAGAAATTGGGTACGGCAATCGCTGCAAGAATTCCAATAATTGCAACAACAATGAGCAATTCAATTAGGGTAAATCCACCAATTTTATGGAGCATGGTCTTTCTCATAAATCATTTTACTTGAACAGGAGGGAGGATGAATCAAACATCATCCACCCTGTGTACTTGGTGCATCTTAGCTTTAATATAACGACCATTCCAGAACAGAGGTGCTTGTTTTGCCCCAGATTTGGACATTGTCGATTCCCCAGTACCAACTCCATGTTCCCATGTAGGTCCAGTGGAATCTTACGGATGGTTGATATGGAGCCTGTGGTAAAGCATATTTTTCAAACCGCTTACTATCAGAAGTATCATCATCGATCCGAGCAAAAATGAAGGGAGCGAGATCAGCGATAGGTTGTGTTTCAGAAGCGAAGACGTAATCAACATAGGCGAAGTTCGTTCCATCAGCGATGTTATCGAAATCGAAAGTGGCTTCAGCATCGATGTTTCCTTCTTCATCCGTTCGGATGTCTTCTGAACCTTCAAGTAGATAAGCAATAGGAAGCCAGGCTCCATTTTCTGGGCGACCATCATCATCAATGCCTGCTCCGTCGATAGTGTATTCCAGAACAGCTATGTTATCCTGATTTTGCACATAGTTACTGTTGAATGCCAAAATGACTTCACTCGCATCGCTCAAATCAAATTCGGGTGAGATGAGATGGGCTTCATAATAAAATGACATCGATGCAAAGTCACCTGAACTGGCGATGCAGCTGTTTCCTTCCACAACGGGAACCGTGTCGTGGTAATAAGTCAATGTTGTTAGGAAATCCAATGGTTGAACCGACCATGTCATCAACTCGGGATGATAGTAGTCTAAACTTTCGCCGCTGCCGGGATCATCCGTGAAATTGATTTCCGACCATCCATCCGGCAAGCCATTAACAGGTGCATTTTCGAAATCTTCGTCATAGAGAAGGGTAAATCCTACGGGAGGATTGAGTTGGAAACTGACGGGGGCTGAAAACTCGGAATTTTGAGCGTTTCCATCCGAATAACGGACGCGAGCAAAATAGGGTACACCATAAGGTAACTGTCCGTTGAGTAAGACGAGTGTTGTTAAATCTGTTGCCGAATCGATTGTTTGAATGGGGTTTGTGAATTCCACATCGCGGGCAAGTTGCCAGGTTGTTTGGGTGTGCGTACTATCGCTGGGGCTGGAAAATTCTGAGCCAGATAATGTTATATCATCCAAACCGCTTGGATTTTCAGGACTGACTGTAATGGATGGTGTAACTGGAGGTATACCTGTAATCGGTTCACCTTCAACAGGGCCTTCGTTTCCACCCGGACCAGCCAAGGCTTGAACCTCTTCATCCGTGAGTGGGTAATCGTACATTGCCGCCCGCGAAACAAAGAGGCTTGCATCATCGCCGCTATCATCCGCGAAGAATAGAATCCATGGTGTTGAATCATTTACCGAATAGAGTGAAAAACGGCCATCTAAACTTTGCTCAGTTGCCGCATTGATCATTTTCCCATTAAGGTAATAATAGATTTCACCAAGTTCCAAATCCACAACGATGGCTAGGCGATGCCATAATCCTGCAGATATCGTTTCTTCAGAATAGCCTGTTGCCCCTACTCCGATGTTGCCGTCAGGATTGACGAATACTTCGCCATCGTTGGAGTTGGAATCATTGGTATTGAAAAACGAATACCATGCACCTAATTCAGGGATTTTAATGTCAAACACGAGGGAGTAGTTATTAACGTAACCCCCACCACCATTCGGCGCGATGCCATGGTGAACGAGCAAGTAGCTTCCCTTTGGGATCAGCGCTGCGCCATCCGTTTGGCTCAACCCTGGAACACTGGATAATGCGCCAACAATCTCAACATCTTCACCAATGGTTGCTTTGGCTAAATTACTGGGATCATCGAAATCCCATACGCCGATTTCTTGAGCCTGGACATTTAACCCAACCAGCGCTGCGAGACTAAAACACATTACTGCGGTTCTCACCACAAATTTATTTTGCATTATCATTAATTTCTCCTTAACAAATGTTATATAGTGAATATATGTAGATTACTTTCATATAGACTTGAGTCAAGCAAAAAAATTGTCCATTATTTTTTAAGGAACAGATTGTTCTTCAAATTTAATATACACTTTTCAATAGCTGATTTTTCCGACATTGTACAATCAAATCGATTCTACGCTGCTTTGGGGAAACGAAAAGCCGTTGTATTCGTTTCTTCGAAACGGCGTCGTTCAATGCAGCCATAAGGCGCGCTTGTCAATTTTATTCACTCAGCGCCTGACTGCATTTTTCTCTGTAACTTCGTGGATGACTTTTTTCGCCTTGTCGCCAGGATTGTCTCGCTTCCTGTAATTTTCCCAATAATTGGAAGGCTTTCCCTTGCCAGTACAAAGGTTCGGCTTCGGATGGATCCGCCGGTCTGCCCACGCCAAGATTATCGGGATAGGTTAAAGCTATAGAGAAATCGTCGAGCGCCGATTGATATTGTTTTTGCTCTAAGAATTGCTTTCCCCGCTCGATATGCGCTCTCACAAAAACATTGCGCGACATTGTTCGGTTCTCCCAATTGGAAAAGAACGAATCATTCAGTAAACGAATCGCTTTGGAATAGTCGGCTTCATCCACATACGCTTGAGCGAGAATTTCCGTAACATCCGTCCGCCTGGCATCTTGCCCGGGCATCGTCTCTAGCAGCTCGATCGCGGCGGAGCGTTGTTGATCGGAAATGAGAATGCCCGCCAGATCGCGATACAAAGTCTGATCTTCGGGACGCGCTAGAATCGCCTTTCGATAATGGCTGGCGGCGCTCTTCAGATCATGCTCTTTTTTCCACGCCGTAAGACCGAGGTTGCGATGACCGACGCTTAAAGAGGGAGATAATTGGACGGCTTGCCGCCACATCTTCACTGCATCATCCAAGCGTCCTAAGCCGCCATACAGATTGCCTAAATGAAGATAGGAATGGGCCGGTTTGATCCCGGCTTCTGTCGCTTTTTGAATTACATATTGAATAGGAGCAATTGTTTCCAGACGGGAAGGGAACATTCCATCCACCAGGATGTTTTCCGCCAGGCGAACAAAAGAATCGGCGTCTTCTAATTTTCCAAGCCGATCAGCCCATAGGGCGAGATAATAATAGGAAGGGGAATTCAGTTGAGAAGGCGGCTTTTGCCCATTCATGACCGTAAGAAGAATTTGATACGCCTCCGGATAAAGGCCCAGCTCCGCAAACGTAAGACTGGCTTCCAGCAATTCAAATTCCTTCTCTCCTAAAAGGTTTGTATATATTTTCTCAAAGTCTTTCCACTCGTTTTTGGAAAGCAGCGCCAAAATCGCAGGCGGGATCAAGTCGATTGGATTTTCCTTCGCCATTTCTTGTGCAGAATTTCGAGCGGCTTTTCGGTTTCCGGAAGCAAAAAGAGAGAGAAGGCGATGGCGACGAGTCTGTACATCTTCAGGATTCGCGTCCAATGATTTTTCGAATGCCTTCAAAGCATCGAGATACAATTTTTGGCGCATGTAAATTCGTCCGATCAAATCGCAGGCGATTCCTTTCGTCGCAGAATTCCTGGCCGATTTATAGGCGCATGTCAAAGCCTCGTCTTCTTGCTGAAGATGGAAGAAGGAAGATCCGAGATAAAACCATGCCATGCCATCGTCAGGATTGCGCTGGATCGCTTTTTGAAGAAATTCGACGGCGCTTTCGAACAATCCCGCCTCCATATCCAATACGGCTAGTCCTTTCAATGAAGGCGCGTGATGAGAATCCTTGTCGAGCGCTTTGAGATACCATTCTCGGGCGGCCGGCCGGTTGGTTTGCTTGTCAAATAATAGGCCCTTCAGATAAATTTCTTCGACGCTTAAATCTGCCTCTTGTTTTGTCGATTTCCAATCGGGTTCGGGAGGAATGCGATGAGGGATTGGCAAGGGGGAATGATACGAAGCCAAAATTTGATCGCTCCCGTCTCGAACGACAATATCGATCTGAGCGTCTTGTTTGAGATCCGTTTCTACCACAGTCGGATGAGTCGGCGATAAATGAATTCTTTTCTCGCCAACAACTTCTCCATTCTGATGAAACTGGATGCTTGCTCGCCGAAAGTCTCCCGTTGAGATCAACCGATATTCTAACATTCCTTGCCGTTCGATTCGCTGAACGGCGACGTCTTTCGCAGCATATTCGAAGCCGTCTTTCATTCCATGAACGGGATACCACCATTCGCGCCACTGAATTTCATTTCGCGGATAGAGGAGTCCATAATCGGCCTGGGTCAGCAAAGGGCCGCTTTGCACTTCAATATATTGTTCGTCTCCTTCATGCAAATTCCGCTGGCTTACAATTCCGTCTCCGGATTGCCCCCATGTCCACGCTTTTTTACCGATCAACTCATTGTGATTGGCGTATTGCACAATACCCCGGTCAAGATCAACATCGTAGGCGCCGAAGAAATCGAACGCGCAATCATAGGCAAAAATAGATGTCGGTCTGTCATAATTTTTTAACCAGGTTAGATCTTTCCCTTCATGCATCGGCCATGTAAAAAATGAGGTTCCATTATGATCGCATCCCAGCGTCATGGGATAAATAAATCGCGTTCCCGGCAAACAATAAAATGCTGTGCAGTTCCAAAAATAATAAGGATGAACAAAATCCGTTGGATTATAGATGCGAATGCGTTCGTCGAGATACGATTTGCCGGGATGAAGAGTCAGATATACTTCCCAACGCGTTCGGAAGATTTTTTCAGTATTTCCGATGACGAGAGAGGCGGAGCCGTCTCGATTGCGAAGAACGGCGGCGTCGACCGGCGAGACGATCGTAACGCTATGCCCATGCGGCCCGGTGTTCCATTCTATGCCGCCGGAAATCCACGCCCCGCGCATGGCGATCATTCCCGGTTTGACGACGCGGTTTGTATGAAACATTTCTTCGCCTGTGCTCTTATCCAACACGGAATAAATCCGACCGGCTAATTCAGGAAGACAAGTAATTTTCAAATATTCGTTCTCTAAAAAAAGCGCTTTATAAATGCGCTCTTCTTTTTCAGTCGAAAGCATATCCTGCATCGTGTAGGGATAAATGATGGAACTTTCTAGGGCGAAAAATTTGGGATTGACATCCTCCGCCCAAGGATATGTTGGAATGGTAATCGTTCCTTCCCATGTTTCGACGGCGCTCCATCCCATGAGAGAAGCGCTTCCAACAATTCCTAATCCCAGAATAACTTTAAGAACAAAGGTTCGACGCATCGATTCATCCCTTTCGAATAAAGAATAGGATATCCTATCATACTCACGATAAGAAAAAAAATGCTTGGTGAAATTGCCTCTCTCTGGCAAGGCTTCTATACGTATTAAATGGTTTGAAGTCTTCAAGAATCCATCTTATAAATACTATCGATTTATCAAATAATTTTGGAACAATATCGCCTCCCGGTTCGACGAAATGAGATAATATATAAGCCGGTTCATACTTTTATTGTACGGGAGATGAAACGCGATGAAGAACGTAATCCAATTTATCTGTATGAGTTTGGGAATATTCGTACTCATGGGCGCAGGCGATGCATCCTCCCAAGACTGGCCCCAATGGCGTGGAAGCAATCGGGATGGAAAAGCGGCGGGATTCATTTCTCTCCAAGAATGGCCGACGGAACTAAAGCAAGTTTGGAAGACTACAGTGGGCTTCGGCGATGCATCCCCCTCTCTTGTGGGTGACAAACTCTATATCTTCTCGAGACTGGGCGATGAAGAAATGCTTTTGTGTTTGGATGCGAACAGCGGCGAGGAAATTTGGCGCGACGTATATAAAGCCGGAGAAGTGACCGGTGCGGCCCGCTCGCATCCGGGCCCTCGGAGCACTCCCACCGTCGCCGGGGATAAAATTGTCGCTTTGGGAGTATGCGGAGTTCTCTCCTGTTGGGATGCTTCCAGCAAAAAACTTTTGTGGCGCAAGGATCCATTTCCCAACGTCGTCCCCCGATTTTTCACTTCGATGTCCCCCATTGTTGTGGATGGTATGGCGATCGCTCATCTGGGGGGAGCGGGAAACGGAGCCCTTATCGCTTATGATCTAACAACCGGCGAGGAGAAATGGCGGTGGTCCGAAGAAGGTCCTGACTATGCGTCGCCTGTTTTAATGACCGTAGAAGGCGTCAGGCAAATCGTTACACTCACCGAAAAAAGCGTTGTTGGAATCGGTGCGGACAATGGAAAACTCTTATGGAAAATTCCGTTTGAGCCGCAGCGGAGAGCATACAATTCCGCCACGCCGATCATCGATGGACAAAAAGTTATCTATACCGGCTCGGGTCGAGGCGCCAGCGCTGTAAGAATAGAAAAACAGGGAGATGATTTTTCCGTCCAGCCGATATGGAGCAATCCGGAACTCGCCCCCCAATTCAACACTCCCGTGCTCAAAGACGGATTCCTTTTCGGAATCACCGATAATAATAGATTCTATTGCATCAATGCACTGAACGGAGAAACCGCCTGGGCGGATTCGAATACGAATGGCCGCGGCGGATTTGGCTCAATCATCGACGTTGGTTCGAATCTCCTGGCATTGTTGAGCAATGCTGATCTGAGCGCTTACAAACCGAATACTGAGAAATTTGAGGAACTAAGCCGCATCAAAGTCGCCGAAACTGAAACCTATGCTCATCCCATTGTTTCAGGGAAAAGAATATTTATTAAAGATGCTGAAACAGTGACTTTATTTTCGCTTGACTAATTTGCGCAGCGGTTAGAGTGGAGTATGGTCAAAAAAATCGGTTGAACTGTAAGCGCACTTTATTTCGAGGCTTGACTTCATGGCTCCGGCTGCCGCGAGGCTCGTTGTGCGATTTGATGATGCGAGCCGAGCCGTCGGCGGCCGAGATCATCGCGATTTGGCTGCTCCAGTCTTTATGGCCGAAATAGGCGAGAACCGTCTTCCCATTCGGCGACCAACCGAATGGATTGAATTGGGGGGATTCATAACTTCGTACGCTTTCTCCTCCATCATTCAGGGAGATGAGAAATAGGAGAGCCAACATTTTATCGGATGGATTGCCAATTTCAGCTGTTTATATCAATGGCGACTTAATCTCAGACACAAATGAAACCGTTGTCCTGAAACCGGATTCAAATCCAATCCTGATTCGATTTGATGGCCCGGGACGCTGCTATTTTATCCTGGAGGACGCCGAATCGGCGGCGCCCAAAATCCGAACGCCTTTGGCTATGAGCTGGTATGATCGCCCCGGCATGATTCCGTTTGACGCGCATCCCGAGTTGGAGAATCCCGTTGGATGGCGCCGGTTTATCGCTCCGCCGGGATTGCGTTCCATGAAACTCGCAGTCTATGGAGCACTCCAGGTTTGGGCGGATGGGCAGGAACTTGCTGTTATAAAACAAGAACAGAATCGTAAAGGCGCGACAGAATATCAAATCAACCTGAATAATCCTACTCCCAGCAAAGCGGTGATAACAATGCGCATTGAACAGATCCCGGGATTCTATGGCGGCTCGGCGATTCCTGAACCGGTGACCCTAGATTGCGGGCCTGGAAAAATGGAGATTGGAGATTGGTCGATAGGAAGCGTTTTGGAATGTTATTCCGGAGGGGCGTGGTACAGAAAAAAAGTAAATCTGAAGCCGGAGCAAATCCAGGGACAAGTGCTGCTAAATTTAGGTGATGTTACAGCTAGCGCGGAACTCCATGTCAATGGAAAATTAGCGGGGATTCGTGTTGCGCCGCCTTGGGTGTTCGATATCTCCGACAGCGTCGCGCCGGGAGATAATCTCATTGAGATTCTTGTTTACAACACTCTTGCGAACCATTATCTGACGATCCCGACTCGCTACAGAGGATCTCTACAATCCGGTCTATTAGGGCCGGTTCGAATTGAGAGCCGATTGCCAGTTGTACTTGAGAATATACGAAACTAACGATTAAACCTGACGATCGAGACTAAAATCGATAATGGATAGATTTACTCCTTGCGATCATAACGAAAGTTCCGTTGCATCAACCATAAACCGGACCACCTGTAGCAATGAGGAATCGGCCCATTGAATTCAGTTAGAAAAGTGCTTTCGATTCGTATCTTTTCCATGTTTTCGACTAATCTGCAGTTCGGATTCCAATTGAAAAATCCGATCACGGAGAAATAGATAGTACATATAAACCGCTTTGAGCGGTTCACAAATCAAGTCTTCCGGCTTTGCCGGATGAGGTACACGAGGATACAAGAACTCTGGAGCGTAGCGGCTTAACGCGGAAGGAGATTTTCACCCAAATGATTAGGATGACTGGAATAATCATTCGAACAACCGTATTATTATCTTTAATCATTCTTTTCTCGCTGACGATTCCATTGGCGGCGGACGAGAGGGGATCGTCGGCGCCGCCAATTCCGGGGGTTTTAACTCAATGGAATGGATTCGCACGGTACGATTTCGTCCTTGACAGCCGCGATTGCGTTATCGTTGCGCCGCAAACGCCTGCGGCCGGTCGTCCCTGGATCTGGCGCGCCCGCTTCTTCGGTCATCGCCCCGAAGTCGACATCGCCTTGCTGAATGAGGGTTTTTATCTGGTCTATATGGATGCGGCCGATTTGTATGGATCTCCCAAAGCGGTCGAACATTGGAATCAGTTTTATCGCTATCTCACGCTGGCGCACGGCTTTCACCCCAAAGCGGTTTTGGAGGGAATGAGCAGAGGCGGCTTGATTATCTACAATTGGGCCGCCGCCAATCCCGACAAAACAACCTGTATTTACGCCGATGCGCCCGTCTGCGATTTTAAGAGTTGGCCGGGTGGAAAAGGGAAGGGAAAAGGCAGCCCCGGCGATTGGCAAAAATGTCTTAAAGCGTACGGCCTCACAGAAGAACAAGCCATGCAGTACTCTCACAATCCCATCGATAACCTGGCCCCGCTCGCCAAAGCGCGCGTACCTCTTCTGCACGTCCACGGCGACGCGGACGACGTCGTCCCGCTCGAGGAAAACACGCGCATTCTGGAAGCGCGCTATCGGCAATTGGGCGGCTCGATCCAAGTAATCGTTAAAAACGGCGTCGGTCATAAACATGGCTTGGAAGATCCCGCTCCGATCGTCGACTTTATTCTAAAATCATGCAATCCATCTACGCCATGAATCCTTTACGCAAGGCGTCTGTTTTGCGAGAATAGTAAAAAATTAAATCGCATCATAATCGTGAGGGTTTCATTCTCTTCGATGCGTCATCGCCTCTGAACTGAATGGGCGAATATAATAGGGAGCATCGCATGCCGAAAGCAACTATCTTGATCGTCGATGATGAGGAAGAGTTGCGCGATAATCTGCAGGACTTGTTGGAGTTCTGGGACTACGAAGTGATCGCCGTCGGATCGGGTGAAGCCGCCGTGGAAAAAGCGTCCGTCATGCAATTCGACGCGGCTCTGCTGGACATCCAACTTCCCGGCATGGATGGATTGGAAACATTGAAAAAACTGAAAGCCGCTCAATCCGACTTGCCGGTCGCCATGGTCAGCGCTTCGTCCGTGCGCGGCGTGCTGGCCAAAGCCGATGAGTATGGAGCGGTAATGACGATATTAAAGCCTTACTCGCCTCAGGAAATGAGGGAAGCCGTCCAGACGTTGCTCGCAAAAAGCCGGAAGACTGAGGGATAATATGGCGGAGCAGCCTACATTATTGATCGTCGATGATGAAGAAGAAATTCGCGAAAACCTCAGCGATTTTGCTGAATTCAAGGGTTTTACTGTTTTGCAGGCCTGCAACGGCCGCCAGGCGCTGGATCTCTTGAAAGATCATCAGCCAGACTTGATTATCTCCGACTTAATGATGCCGGAGATGGGAGGCATGCAGCTGCTGCAGGAATTAAACCAGCGCAGCAGCGACGTGCCGGTCGTCATTATGACAGCTTTCGGTACAATGGAATACGCGATCGACGCTATGAAAAACGGCGCGGCGGACTTCCTGACCAAACCCATCGATCTTCCTTACATGCTCAAAGTCGTCGACAAAATCCTCCAGCGCAGCGCCATGCAGCAAAAAATAAAAGAGCAGCAGATGCAGTTAGAAGAGGATCTTCGCCATGCCGCCAGCATCCAGCGCTGTCTGCTGCCTGCACCTGTCGAAAATGAATATCTCTCCATCCACTTCCGCTACGAGCCATTGATAGCCATCGGCGGCGATTACTTGACCATCCACCAATTTTCCTCCCGCGAAGTGGGCATCGCCCTGTACGACGTCAGCGGCCACGGCGTCTCCGCCGCCCTGACCGCCAATCTGATTCACTACCAGCTGCAGCAGCGCCTGTCCGAACTGCGGCCGCCTTCCAACGTCGCTAATCTGTTGAATCGCTTCATCACCGAGAACATCGAAAAAACGTCCATGTTCATCACCATGGCCATCGTGGCGATCGATCTGGAGGAAGGCATTATGACCATTACCAACGCCGGCCACCCTGATCTGTATTTATGGCGAAGTCGATTGGAAAGCCTGGAAGCCGTCTCTTCTCATATTCTTCCCGTCGGCATCACGCCCAAAATTTTAGGCGACAACAATGAGACGATCGTTCATGTTGAATCCGGTGATCGATTGATTCTGTATACCGACGGTTTCTTGGAGGCGCTCGATCAAGAAGGGAATATGTTAGGCAAGGAAGGTCTGCAAGAGATGATCCTTCGCCACTGCCGTTATCGCCCCACCGATTTCCTGCAAAAAATGTTCGACGATCTAAACCGCTTCCAATCCGGCGAGCCGGAAGATGATTTAACTCTGATGGTAATTGATATAAAATAGAGTCACCTTTTCGAAGGAGGAAAAACCCATGAAGGTCTTCAAGAAGAATGAATCGGGTGTATGCATCCTCCAGTTTCAAGGCCGCATCGATGCGTTGGCTCTTCAAGAAGTATCCGCCGAACTGAACCGCGCGCTTGGCGACGGATCGGGCAAAGTGCTTGTCGATCTCTCGAAAACCGAATACATGAGCAGCGCCGGCCTCCACGCCTTGACCGACGCTCAGAAACTCTCGTACGAAGGCGGCGGGAAAATGGCTTTATGCTCCGCCAGCGAAGATCTTATGGAACTGTTCCGGGTGGTGCACCTGGAGAGATGCTTCGAGATTTATCCCAATGACTTCGAAGCGTTGGACAAACTGATCGATTGAACAACCGGCCTGATGCGCGTTCACAGCTGATCTGCGGCGCCGGGCGAAAAAATTCGCCAGCAAGGGAGCGAGTCGACGTGTACCGCAAAAATTACAAGATTAGGATAAATTAATCATCTTATGGACGGTAATAAATTCCTGCGATTATTTCAACGTTTGAACGTCTTATGCAATCGGTATGGCTGGACCACGCATTTATTAATGGCGGGGCTAAGCATCTTTCTCTTTTGGGGATTGATTAATTTCCGCATTCCTTTTCTCACAGAAATATTGATGTCAGTCATGATTGGGCTGGAATTGCTCCTCTTCAGAGTTTCTCAAACATATTTGCCGTATGCGCCTACCTATATAGCCTATTTCATGGCAGGGCTGCTCATCCTTCTTCCCCAAATCCTTTTGTGGATGTTTCGAAAGCGGAAATGTGCTGTCATGGGATTGATGCTTGCAATCATTGTTGCAAACGGATTCATCACATATGCAAATTTCGCCTATAGTCGGTGGAGCGCAAATCAAGTTGGGAAATATTACGGTCAAACGGTTTTAAAAGACGCATTCTTCCAGAATTGCGGGACGCCGTTGTGCTATTCGAGTCATCAATCCCAAACCATTATTCATTACAGCGACGGCTATTTCATCTACCGAATCAATCTTACCGAAGATGAAGATCTTCAAGTTTCAATGCCTGGCATGTTGAATGATTGATATGTGTTTTACCGCTTTCATCATTCCGTATTTCTTATGTGAGCGGTCGGGCTAAAAGCGAAGCGCAGCCCGCCGACGCCCCCGTTTATCCCATCAACTCCCAATTTTCGCATCTCGAGTCGATTCCGCTTCCGTTTTTTCCACGAGTTTCTTATTGATGACGTTCTGTCATGATTTTTTGCCGGCCTGCACCCAGAGAATGCAGATATAAGGGATCAAGAAGAAGAAAAAAACAAATAACTTTGTCAAGCCCAATCCGGCGTACATCATGACATCGAATTGAGTTTCCGTTATGTGAAACATGGATGAATGAATTCTATAAATGAGATCGTGCGCAAGTAGAATCATGAAGAACCAGAAGAACAATATAATGAAGCCGATCCAAAAACAGCGGATAAGGATCTGCGCCGTTATTTTAAGGCAATCGGGCAACTCTTGAGTATTGTTCATAATTTCATACCTCGCCGTTTCGTCAAAGTCAATTTACATCCTGTCTGCAATAACATCCACCAAAGCGATGGGGAAGTAAAGAGGAATTATGCGGCGTACAGCGGTAAGACTGTTTAAGGGCGGTTCGAGATTGTTTCTGTAGCCGCCGCAACCGATTCCGGATCTTGGTAAAGCAGGCTTTTTTTAGGATCTTTGCTATGAGTGAGAAACCAGACGTATAATTCCGGACGCTGGTAGACGCCTCCGATATTGTGACCCTGTTCAGGGAAAATCGAGTATCGGAGATTCGCATTGACTGGCTCCAGCGCGTGGATCATTGACAAGGCGCGCTCAACGGGGACGACTGCGTCATTGCCGCCGTGAAAGATCCATATCGGCAGCCGCTTCAATCTCAGTTTGGCTTTCTGGGGATTTCCCGCTCCGCACAGAGGAGCGATCGCCGCGAATCTTTTTGGAAAATCCTGGGCCCACGACCAGGCTCCATGTCCGCCCATGCTAATTCCCGTCAGATATAGGCGGTCTTGATCGACGTTGAATCGGGCGATGATGTGTTCGAGAAATTCGTCCAGTGCAGTGCTCACCCAACCGCCGTTGGCGGGGCATAACGGAGCGGCCAAAATAAAATTTGGATCTTCGCGCATCTGCAGATCTTGAATCGGGCTGCGTTGATACAGGCGATCCAAATCATCCCCTTTTAAATCCTGTCCATGGAGAAATACGATAAGAGGATAGGATCGAGCCTTGTTTTCTTCATCCGAATAGCCGTGCGGCAGGTAGCAGATGTATTGATAGAGAGCGCGCCCTTTGAGTATTTTACTGGGCGATCCGCTTAAGGTCGGCAAGGGAGTGACGTCGTCCGGAACTGAATTGGCCTGTTTAATTATATCCCATTGTTCGTCGGTGAACTGCGCCGGTTTTTCCGGATCGGATGCTGGCTGCTGCGCAGCGAGCTCCTGAGCGCGCCTGTTATCCTGAATCCGTTTGATCATTCCCCCTACGACGCCTATGATCACAATGATTAATAGCAGATTCAATAAGAATCGCATATCGTTTCCTCGCTTATAGCTCGCCGTTGGCAATAGGGCAGTAGCGATGTTGAAAGGGGCCGCCCCGATCACCCACTCGAAGGATGTCCCCTGCGCTGGTGATGCCATTGGTGGGGCTGTAGAGAAATTCCGGCTTTCCTCGGATGCAGCCGATATACCCGTTGGTGTTGTCGGGCCCCCAGCTGTTGATGCGCCAGACATGTCCCCAGGCGTCCGGATCGAGAAGATAGTTATGAGGATCTAACGCGTCCACATAATCATATCCCCATCCCCACCATTCAAAATCGCTTGGATTCGCATATGTGGCGAAGGGATCGCGGGGGACTTCGGTCAGGTAAGATACCGGCGTCGTGAGCCGGTAATATCGAATTTGGTTGGGATGTCTTTCATCGTAAACGACGACTCTGTTCTGAGTCCAAGGGGGATAGGCGTTGTTATCTGTGAAATAAACTTCCAAGGCGGTCGCGATTGTTCGCATATCGGCCTGGCATCGCGACACTTTAGCGCGCGTTTGGGCGCCCAAAAAATTGGGTAGGGCAATGGCGGCCAATATCGAGATTATCGCGACGACGATGAGCAACTCAGTCAAAGTGAAACCACGGATATCATGGCAATGAATGTTGTTCATTTCACCCTCTCCGTTCTTCACAGCCGAATTTTTCTTTTTATCCCGTTAGAATAAATATAGTACAAACTATTGATGGTTGTACAGTTTATGTTATAATTATCTTATAAAAATGAACTTATGGCTTTTAACCTAATTTTGATTGTCATCAGGATTACACGATGTATAATATAGTCAGGATGGTTTTTGCCGATAATTTTAACGCTGTTATGATGATGCGAAGAAGAGAAAGGTCCGTATGACGGCTTTACTTTCGACAGCCATTCATCAGTTTCTGGAATATTTGCGGACAACGGAGGGGCGTTCGCCAAATACGATAGAAAATTATAAACGCGATTTGAATTTTTTAATGGAATATTTGCGCGAATCGGGATATCCGACGCGGGCGGAATCCGATTATTCGCTCGAGATTATCGACAAATTAGCTCTGCGCGGCTTTATGACCTATCTTGTGGATCGTGGAAACACGGCCCGCTCCATCAATCGACGCCTTTCAGCGCTTCGTTCGTTTTTTGGATTTTTGGAGCGTAGAGCCGTCATCGAAAAGAATCCAACCGACGCCCTGCTGTTCATGAAGGAAAAGAAGCGCCTTCCTGTATTTTTGGATCAAGATCGATCGGCGGAGTTAATGGAGCATCCCCATGCTCCTCTGGTGCAGGATCCTCCCTTGATCCAGCGCGACCGCGCCATGCTGGAATTGTTATATTCAACCGGCATGCGGGTATCCTCGCTGGCGGGTTTGAACATCAACGATCTGGATCTGTCCGGCGGGAATGTTCGCATTCGGGCCAAGGGGGGCAAGGCTCAGACCTTGCCTTTGAATCCCCCCTCCAAGGACGCCTTGGAAGAATATCTGGCCGTTCGACCGATCCTGCTCAATCGGCCTTGCAGCGCCCGGCATACCAAAGCGCCGTCGGCATTGTTTCTAGGACGATTCGGCGAGCGCTTGACGACTCGAGGCGTTCAACTTCGCCTGCGCCGCTACGCGATGTCTCTGGGGCTCGGTCATGCGACGCCCCACACCCTGCGCCATTCCTGCGCAACTCATTTGTTGGAAAATGGCGCGGACCTGCGCTTCGTTCAGGAACTGCTTGGGCACAGCAGTTTATCGACTACCCAGCAATATACGCATGTCACTCTCAGCCGCATTCAAGAGGTCTATCAGCAATCCCATCCACGATCGGAAGGAAAAAAACGGCGAAAAGACTGAATGCCGTCTTCTGATCGCCCGTCAATACAATACGATTAACTCGAAAAATACGGTTAATTTATACGTATTGTCCAATTATTCGATTCAAATTTGTACGTTTTTGCATTTATGCGATACCTTCTTCATTAAAATGGATGGAGGAACTGATGACGCCGCATATGTGTGGTTAATATAGTTGTAGTGGAAAGAGTGAGATCGATTCATTCTTCAAGGGAAGAGTATGGCTTGTTGAAGAGAATGCGATACAATGAAACAAAATCATAGATTCAATACAATTATGATGGATCCATTTGAACCGAAAAAGAAATCTCTCCAAGAATTCGTCTTTTGCCATCTGGCGGAAGTGTTATTGTTCAGCGGGTTGATACTTCTTTTGATTACGGTGACGGCCCCGATGTATGAACGCAGCCGTCTGCGCTCTCAATTGGCGTTATCCTATCAAAACCTGAATGAACTGGTAGAGGCGTTGTTGGTATATTCATACGAACAACCGGAGAGCGAGATTTTTCCGCCGCGACTCGACGCCTTGCTGCCGGGGATCAATCTCTGTCCGATCGTCGATCCCGTCCCCAGGAATATGGTGTTTTTGACGACGCCGGCGGCATATCTTGATGAAATTCCCTACGATCCTTTTCTCAGTAGAATCGTAGAGCATACCGAATCATTGACGCCTTTTGTCACCCACTGGGTGAAGGCGGGAAGCGCATCTTCGTTGATGGCGCCGGAATATTCCAATATCGCCTGGGGGGCGTTCAGCATCGGCCCGGCCGTCAAATTGCCGCCGCAGTACAGCATCACGGTTTTGCGGCGAACGCCGTACGAAAATGCATCCCTGCGGAAAAATCTTTACGATCCCAGCAACGGTCTAACCAGCATCGGATTGATCTATTATGACAGTTTGGGGAACAAAACCTCAATCGATGACATGTAGTAATAGTTTTTGTCTCGAGATATCATTTTCTGAATTGATCAAAGGTTAACGTTTTTTTAGGGCTTCTGGGGAGGATCTATTGTTATCTGTTTCGTCCTGCGCTGCTCATTTTATTCGGATTACCCGAACCGTCTGGCGGGAAAGGCCTCGTTTTTTCAACAACCCCATCATCCTGCGCGAGTTCGTCGCCCAACTTCGAAAGAAGCAATCGTTTGTGTATCTCTTTATATTTGCGGCGATCGGATCGGTTACGTTTATTCTTTGGTGGAATGATTATGTTCGGCGCAACAGTTGGTATTATAATCCGCAATCGCGCGATTTATTGATGTACATTGCTATTGTTGAAGGCATTGTTATTCTCGTTTTTTCGCCCTTGATCTCCGCCGTCGCCGTCAATATCGAGAAAGAACGGATGACGTGGGACTTGCTGCGAACCACGCCGATCAATCTTCTCAGCATTCTATTGGGAAAATTTCTCACCTCCATTTTTTTTGTATGGATTATCATGCTATCCCTGCTGCCGGTCTTTAGTTTGACGCTGCCGATTGGCGGAGTATCTCCCAGGGAAATCACGGCCATTTACGCCGTTTTTACGGAAGGAATGATCATTGCGTCGCTGATTGGCTTGTATTGTTCGACGCGATGGAAGCGCACGCTGCAGTCTATTTCGTTCAGTTATATTTTTTGTTTCATTTATTTTTTTGCCGTTCCGATTATTCCTCTCATTTTTATGCATGGCGTTACGGTTTCCTACTTGTCGTCTCCCGTTATTGTAGGCGTATTCGCTTTAATGCAGCCGGGTGAATTAGGTCAAGCGTTTCGTATGACCGATCTCCAAGCCTTGTATGTTCATTTCTTTATTATCGGATCGGTGATTCTAACGTTGATGGGGATGTGTTTTTTCCAGTTGCAGCCCGCCGCGACGGCGCGCGCTAAGGCGTTTTTTCAAAGGTTATGGATGGGTTTAGGGTTCTGCTGCAGGAATGTTTATATATTAACGTTTTTAACATTGTCCGTGTGGCTGTTGTTGGTGGTGATTCAACGGGATCAACTTTCGTTTTCGATGCAAAATATTCCTATGGAAGTTTTACGAGCGGATTTTTTATCACAATTTTTGACGGTAATTGGCTGCTTGGCTTTGTCTCTATTCCCGTTTGCTTTCACGACATATTATCAAGCGCAGCGGGAGAATCCATCCTGGCATGAAGCCGCTTTGACGCCGAAGCAACTGCGCCGCTTTCTGGTCGGCATGCTTAAAGGGCCGTTGTTTGTCTATTTGAAATGGATTGCTGTGTTAGGTTTTTTTCTTGTATGGTTTTTTCTGGTCCACGCGATTTATCTCGTTCAAACGATCTGGGCGTTGTTTTTTCTGGGGGAGGCGGTTTTGATGACGGCGGCGATCAGCATGGCCTGTTCGCTGATCACGCGCGGCCTTTTTTTATCGACGTTGTATTCGTATGGAATCGCGTTTTTGGTTTTTGTTTTTATCCCGGTTTTATTATGGCCGTTGGATGATTTCTGCGGACCGGCCTGTTCCCCTCTTTTTCTTGCCTCGCTGCCATTCTACAGCATCCCATGGAAGCATCCTTTCAGCGCATTTGCGTCAGATGAAGCCGCGTCTGGATTGCTGTCGGTTCATATCATATTTTTGCTGCTGTTTTTTGTTACAATACTCCTTTTTTGTGAGAGGCGGGCGCTGAGCATCGCCGGGACGTTGGTGAAAGAATCCATGGGGCGCTGGCTTCGCCGCACTCTATTCAATCAATCTCTCCGGCAAAAACTGAATCCCCAAGATGATGCGAGTACGGTTTTTCCGGACAAATTGAACATAGTAGCGGTCAAAGAATGGCGCGAATATCTTCTTTACAGGCGTAAAACACTCACGGCAAACCTGATTTGGCTGTTCATTTCAAGCGCTTTGATATTTATTGTGCTCCCGATTCTCAATTACCGATTTTACCGGAATTTTTTCAGTTCGAGCATCGAATTTCCCATTGTAGTGCTTTCCATGATTCTTCCTTTTTTTGTCATCCCCTACGCCGCCAATTCGTTCCGCAAGGAGCACGATCAATCGACCTGGGAAGTTCTGTCGACCGTCACTCTATCGCCTTGGAAACTTTTGAATGGCAAGTTGCTGGCCAGTTTTGTGATTTTCAATCTACGCTTCTGGGCGTTTCTGCTGCCCATCTTGTTTTTAACTTACGGCCTTTACTATTTCGATGGAAGAATCCGGCATAGAACGATCGATTTATTTTATGCCTCGCTGATGTGTTTTTATCCATTCTCTCTGTTCATAATAATGGCCGCCACGTTTTTTTCCGTGCGAGTCAAGAAGACAACCACGGCTTATATCGCATCTCTCTTGACGGTTTATTTCTTTCTTGCGTCTCCCATTTTCTTGATGATGGCGGGAATTCGCATCCAAGAATTAGCGGCGATTCTTTCTCCTATATATCTGCTGACTTCTTACAGACAGGATTATTTTCATCCTGCCATCGGCGCCCAGATTTTTTGGGAAATGTCATTGTCGGTTTTGTTGTATTTTGCGGGCTGGCATTCGATTCGAAAATCGCTGAATCAGGATTGATCGCTTCGCAGGCGCGCTTGCACCTTTTTCCACGATTTCGTGATCAGGAAACTTTCGTCCATGTTCTCCATCATGCATTCGAATTTCGCCCAGGGAATAGAGAAAGATAATGTGTCGGCCGGCACATAAGGGCGTGCGGATACGTCGAACATCCCCAATACCGCTTTGGGAGTTTCGCTTTGTCCTTGCAGGCAGGGATGATAGACGATCGAGGCGCATCCCGCGCAGAACGGGGCGATGACGGCGTTGAGATCTACCTCGTCGAAATTAGCCAGGGTAAACAAGCCGGACAGGATGTCGCCGCGGCCGAAAAAGACGACGGCCTCCGGTTGATCACGCTCTGACAGGCGATCCCAGCGTTTGAAGACGATGTATTTTGCCGGCGCGCGAAACGGGGCGGCGTGCGTCATTATTTTTTCGACGAGAGCCGGCGTTTTTTTGTATCGCTCGCCTTCGACCTCGCCGGGAATTCCGCAGGACAGAAAATAGTCGAAATCAGGACGGAGTTCGCTGGTGAAGCCTGTGTATCGCTTTCCTCCTTCACAGCCGACGCTTTCTTTGTCGAAGGCAAGCGCTTCGCCTCGCCGCACGCGAATCAGGTCATGCATCAGGCAGCGATGGCCTTCGGGCGCGGCGACTTTTTCCGCATCATCCGGATCGTTCGCATAGAAAAAAACAATGGGCGGTTCGGCGGCGGGAAAATAGTGATTCCAACGCTCTTTGAACCAGTCAATCTGGCTTGTCTTCATGTTTCTTCACCCCGTCTTTATTTCTTTGAAAAGAAATATTTACATGAGGTTTTCGTATTTTATGATTAGGATGTATGATCTTTCATCATAGGAAATCCTGTCTTTTTTTAAGACTTATGGTTCGTTTCATGTCAGGAGGAATAACCTTATGTGGGATAACGAAGCCGGAAAATGGTTCAAGTTGATATCTCTCTGCGTCGTCATCTTGATGTTCGGGATCTTTTTGGGGAAAAACTACACCCCCACGGCGGTGTGGATTTTCTTCTGGACGCCCACAGTTCCCCTGATCTTCATCGCTCTTTTTTGCTTTCTCTTCGGCGGCGTGTTCGGTTGGGCGATTACGGTGTTTCTTATGAAAAGGCCCCGCGATTGAGAAAGGGAAATAGAATCAATTGGCTTCGAGAAATCCCGTTATGATTTAACCGAATCGACGGCGTTCTCGATCGTATCGTACAGAGGAAACATGGTATCGAGATTTGTCGTGTGAAAAATGCGGGTTACATGCTCGTTGGCGCCGGCGAATGCGATGGTTCCTCCTTCCAGCGATTTGTACGCCGATAGAAAAATAGCCAGCGCTTTGCTGTTTAGACTATCCATCTGTCTGCAATCGACGACAATTTTGTTTTTCCCTTCGCGCAAGATGCGATGAAGTGATGTTTTAAGGGTGGATATATCCGAAAAGGAGATCGATCCCGTAATCTTTAATAATGCTACGTCGCCAATTGTTGTTTTCTCCAAACGCATCATCGCCCCAGCCTCAATTCATTTTTTTTTGACTATCCCCGATTGAAGAATTCAATCCTTTCTACTATATGAACATAGAATTTACGGTTTGGCAATTGCTATCAATCAAAGTGGCAGAAATAAAAGATTCATAACAGAGCCATAGATTCAACTGGAAATTCCTGGTAACCATATAAAAAAATGAAAATGCAACGGATTCTCTCCGTGCGAGGAAAATTTATCATGAATGTGCGAAAAAGTGTTTTGGCATCTTTTTTCATTCTGATCACGCCCATGGCGTTCGCCTCTGAAGCGCCGTCGCCGGAGGATGTGCTGGGATTTCGAGTCGGCGACGATTTTCGCCTGGCACGTTGGGAGCAGATCGTTTCCTATTTCCATCAAATCGATTCCCAATCCAATCGGGTTTTAGTTGAAGAGATCGGCCGCACTACCGAAAATGCTCCTTATATCCTGGCTGTTGTTTCTTCTCCTGAAACGATGGGTAAAATCGACGAATACAAGAAAATACAGCGGAAAATTTCTCATCCCAATGAATTGGAAGATGGAGAGACAGAAGAGATTCTGTCTCAATCCAAAACCGTTGTACTCGTGTCCTGCTCGCTTCATTCCAGTGAAATCGGCGCTTCGCAGATGTCGATGGAACTGCTCCATGAACTGGCGACTCGCACTGATGACCGCGTCCGCGAAATTCTCGATCAAACCATCATCCTTTTGGTGCCTTCCGCCAATCCCGATGGGATCGACAAGGTGGTCGATTGGTATGAAAAATCGATCGGGACGCCGTGGGAAGGATCGGGGATGCCGTGGCTCTATCAGAAATATGTCGGCCACGATAACAACCGCGATTGGTTTATGTTGACCCAGAAAGAGACGCAGATTTTGACGCAAGTGCTTTATCATCAGTGGCATCCCTGCATTGTTTACGATATTCATCAAATGGGGAATGCCGGCTGCCGGTTTTTTGTCCCTCCTTTTTACGATCCCATCAGCCCGAATGTCGATCCTCTGATTCACGAATCTCTTAAATTGATCGGCGGCGCCATCACTATGGAATTGGCGGAGGAAGGGAAAAAAGGCGTCATCAACAACGCGATTTACGATAATTGGTGGCATGGCGGCAACCGCACTACGCCCTATCGCCACAATATCATCGGCATTCTCACCGAAGCAGCCAGTCCGCGCATTGCTTCGCCGGTTTTTCAAAGCAAATCGGATTTATCCGGGCATACGAGAGGTTTGCCGGAATATCGCCCCCAAGTCAATTTTGCCGATCCCTGGCCGGGAGGCTGGTGGCGATTAAGAGACGTTGTAGAGTATGAAAAAACAGCTTGCTACGCTTTGTTTACGTTGGCGGCTCGTTACCGCGAACGCTTCAATCGTAATTATCTCGCTTTGGGAGAAAAGGCTGTTCGCTTGGGAAATGAAGAGCCTCCATTCGCTTACTTGATTCCTCCAAAGCAGCGCGATTGGCCCACCGCCGTTCGCCTGCTGCAAATTTTGCGGCAGGGAGGCGTGGATATTGATCTTGCAGAATCGCCCTTCACGGCGGATGGAATCGAATATCCTGCAAATACGTATATAATCTTTGCCGCTCAACCCTATAGGAATCATATTCGAGACTTGCTGGATCCTCAGGTGTATCCGGATCGGGAATTGTATCCGGGCGGCCCGGCGGAATCGCCCTATGATATGGCGGGGTGGACTCTTTCGTATCAAATGGGAGTAACTGCGATTCGCGTGAAAACTCCATTCTCTGCAGAAGCGCGGCGCTTGTCTGAAATTACGCTGGATGAAGGCCGCCTATCCGGCGAGGGATCGACTTATTTTTCAACGAACCGAACCAACAACGATTTTATTCTTTTGAATCGAGCGCTAAAGGAATCGATTCCGGTCTCGCTATTGGTCACTGTTTTTGATAAGGAAAAAGTGAAGTATCCAACCGGTTCGCTTCAGTACGGCCCCTTGAGTTCCCGGCAATCGAATATGGTGGAGACATGGATTGTTGAATTGGGATTGGAAATCGAAAGGAGCGCGACTTTGAAAGACGCCGAAGCGCGCCCGGTTCGCCGCCCCCGCATCGCCCTGTATCAGCCATGGACCGCCAATATGGATGAAGGGTGGACTCGTTGGGTTTTGGAGCAGTTCGAGTTCGACTATACGAGTCTGCATAACGCTGAAATTCAAGCGGGGGATCTGTCCGAACGCTATGACGTCATTGTTCTTCCCGATATGAGTTCGAATGAAATCATGAACGGCCGCAAAGAGGATGCGACGCCGCCGCAATATGCGGGCGGCGTTGGAAAGGAAGGCGCGGCCCAGTTGCAGAAATTTGTCGCGGACGGCGGGCGCTTGATTTGTTTGGACAGCGCTTCGACATTCGCCGTTCACTATTTCGATTTGCCGGTTCGCCATGTTCTTCAGGGTCTTAAGAGCCAGGAATTTTACTGCCCGGGATCCATCCTGCGCATCAACTTGGATCGTCAAAATCCTTTGTGCATGGGCATGGATCCACATGCCGCCGCTTGCTTCAATCGATCGTACGCGTTCGAAGCGAAAAGATCGCAGAACAACTCGACCGATGCTCCCAAGGGAGAGCCCCGCATTGCGGCGCGCTACGACAATACTCTGACTTTAATGAGCGGGTGGATTCTCGGGGAAGAGCATCTTCAGGATAAAGCCGCCTTGTTGTCGGTTCCCTATGGAAAAGGGGAGGTTGTCTTGTATGGTTTTCGCGTCCAGCATCGCGGTCAGCCGCATGGAACGTTTCGCCTGCTATTCAATGGATTGTTATTTGGTGGTACATTCGATTTGCATTGATCGAGAACAAAGATCAGGCGCCGTATAATTTGATTCAATCAATATTCCTTATGCGAAATGCTCAAAGAATCTATGCAGAAATATCTTGATGCGATCAACGCCATGAAGGAAGGACGATTCGATCTTGCGATTCAATCGGAAGAGGAAGGTCGTTTCGATCCATTAGGAGATGCGCTCAATCGTTTATCCCGCGAGTTAAAGACGCGTTATCAAGAAGCTCAGATTCTCAGCAAAATCACCGAAAAAATGAATGCGGGATTGGTGCCGGAAGAGGTATTGGACAATATTTTCGAACTCTTCCGCCCCATTATTCCGTATAATCGCATCGGAGTGGGGCTTTTGGAGAAGGATGGGCAAGTCGTGCGAAACATCTGGGCGCGCTCCGACGCCGAGCGGTTGAGAATATCGGTTGGATATTCGGCCCCTATGCAGGGAAGCAGCCTGGCGAGGGTGATTCAAACCGGCAAGCCGCGCATCATCGATGATCTGGAGCAGTATTTGAAAGAGCATCCATACTCAGAATCCACGCAATTAATCGTGGAAGAGGGGATGCGCTCCAGTTTGACATGTCCTCTCATCGCCAAAGGCAATCCCATCGGCTTCATGTTTTTTTCCAGCATGCATCCTCGCACCTATGCGGATGTTCATGTGGAGTTCTTTTCACAAATCGCCAACCAATTATCCATCGTACTGGAAAAAGGACGGATGTATGAAGAACTGTTGGAACTCAATCAAATCAAAAATAAATTTCTGGGCATTGCCGCCCATGATTTGCGGAATCCTCTCGGTGTTATCATGGGGTATTTAAAATTGTTTTCGCAGGGATATTTTGGCGAATTGAAGGAAGAACAAAAGGTCGTCATGACCAAACTGCAAAACAATTGTGATGCGATGCTCAATTTAATTACCGATATGCTCGACGTCTCCGCCATCGAATCGGGCAAACTCGATCTCAATCTTCAAGTGGTTGACGTCGTGCAATTTTTAGATGAATGTTTGAAAACCGCTACGCATCTCGCCAAAGGTAAATCCATCGAAATGAGTCTGCAGATCGATTCCGGCCTTCCCAAGATCATATTCGATCCCAACCGCATTCAGCAGGTCGTCGACAATCTGGTCACCAATGCGATCAAATTTTCCGAGTCCAACACCGCCATTCAGATCCATACGTCTCTTCAAGAAGATGAAATCTGGATTTCAGTGACGGATCAGGGGCAGGGAATCCCCGAACATGAATTGGGTCTCATCTTCAATCCGTTTACGAAGATCAGCGTGAAGCCGACTGCCGGAGAGAAATCCACGGGATTGGGATTGGCCATTGCAAAAAAGATGGTGGAAGCGCACGGCGGAAAGATTTGGGTGAAGAGCGAAGTGGGCGAGGGATCCACGTTTACCTTCTCTCTTCCTTTTGCATTCAAGGTTTCGGAGGCTTCCTGACGATTGCGTGAGAATGTCTTTATTTATATGACAAAAAGAAAACGCAACATTATGGAAAAAGAAAAGCCGGCGAGGAACATGTTCGCCGGCTTCTTTTCATTATTTGATGGATCTTACAACTTTGGGACAGGGGGGGCGAAAAGCCGGGTGGCTTTTGGCGCCGGACCCATGAGAGGCAGCACATACCGGCGAAAAGCATCGGTTACATTATTGCCTTCGGCGTTGATGAATTCATCGGGCATGGTCTTGGTCTTGGCGG
Organism: Candidatus Omnitrophota bacterium; assembly: GCA_016934335.1. Taxonomy (GTDB): domain Bacteria; phylum Hinthialibacterota; class Hinthialibacteria; order Hinthialibacterales; family Hinthialibacteraceae; genus JAFGTC01. The sequence continues at coordinate 25,628 of JAFGTC010000112.1, forward strand.
CGATGTCCTTCAGAGGCACCAAGTCGTACTCGACGGCGTAATCGCCGACGCGCCGGATGACGACCGAGCCGTCAATGTTGTGCCAGACGGCGTATTGAACCGCTTTTTCTCCCACCTCGCGCGCTTCCAACTGATCGATGGGCGAGATGCATCCCAAGAAGCTGCGTTGGGGGTAGCCTAAGGTGTCGGCTCGCACTCGCTTGATTTGCAGTTTCTCTTTGATGAGATTGGAGAGCACGTCTCCCAAAGCGCCGGTTCCGGAAAGTTGAACATTGCCGTGGGCGTCGTGCTCCGCCGAACCGCTGATGCTGACGACAACAGGCACTTCCTTCCCATTGGCGTCTTTCTCGCTCCAAATGCCTTCGGAAGCCGCTACGATGCAGCGGCCGAATTTTTTGTAGATCGCGTCGACGTCGGCGATGAATTTATTTTGATCGAATTGCCGTTCGGGAGTATAAATTAAGTGGGGGCCGTCGTCGGGGAAGCGGCGATAGGCGGCGGATGCGGCGGTGAGAAATCCCGCATGCCGGCCCATGACGATGGCGATATAAACGCCGGGCAGGGCTCGGTTATCGA
>JAFGTC010000113.1 GCA_016934335.1 Candidatus Omnitrophota bacterium
CCGGGCGCCTGGGGAAACATGACGGCGAAGCAGAGCCCCGCCATAATGAACAACGCTCCGATCATCGAAACGGAATCGACGCCCAAAGCCCACAATACGACTAATTCGCTGAAGGCGATCGACACCCATAAAATCAGCGTCCACATGACGCAGTAGAAAAACGATCCCGGTTTGCGGAAGGAAACCGCACCCTTCTCGAACGACTCGATGGCCTTCAATAATTTCTCCGAGAGGCCGGCCGGCAGAGGACGAAAGAATATTCGGGCGATTTTAAGGCTCCATTCCGGCGCGAAGCTCATCACCGCGATGGCGCCGAACAACGCGGCGAAGACAAATACGCCCAATTCCGCCAATCCTTTGATAAATTCCTGCGGATCCTGATCCATCATTTCCGGAGAGACGCCGCCGTCCGCCGGGACGGACATTTCAAGCGCGGCCCCGCCCGGAGACGCTTGATCGACGGGAAACGGGAAAACGGCGAAGACAAAAGCCAGGCAAAGAAGCAGACCCATCAAATCATAGACGCGCTCAACCACGATCGTCGCTAAGGCGGTGGAGAATTTATGGGGCGTCGCCCGCCAGATCAAGAAGGGGCGTATCAACTCGCCCATGCGAGCGGGAAAGATGCCGTTCCCCATAAAGCCGATGTTAGCGATCATAAATAGTTTCGGAACCGAGACGCGAGGCTTCCCCAACAAAGCCTGCCAGCGAAAGGCGCGGATCAAAATCGAGTTGACGGAGAGAATCACGGCGAGGAGAACCCATCCCAAATGGGCGCTTTTCATGGCGTCCCACACCGCCGCCCAATCCTGGCCGCGGGCGAAGAGATATAAACAAACGAATCCGAAAGTAAAAGCGATGATGATTTGTAATGTTCGCGATTTCATGGAACCTTCTGTATAACGATGATTTAAGATTGACGCCAATAAGCGCGCAGCGCCTCTTCGTAAATTCGCGCCAGAGGCGTCTGAGTTTCGAGTTGGATGCGATGACAATCTTCATACTCGGGGGTAAATCGCTCCTGCACGCCATGCCCCCAGCAAATTTTCCCGCGAACGGCGCCCCAGGGCGTCTGCACTTCGCAGGATTTACGCTGCAGAGTGCGGCGCTCGCAGGCATGCATGCGCACGCCGATCGACGTGCTGTGCTGCAATAACGTTTGCGCGATTTTCTCTCGAAGAGCCATGGAAGTGATGACGCTCAGCAGCACGGCGGGGCGGTTCTTCTTCATGGTGATCGGCGCGAAGCTGACGTCCAGAGCGCCCGCCTCGAAAAGTTTCTCCATGAGCGGTTCGAAAAACTCGGGATTCATATCGTCGATATTGGCTTCGACGACGGAAACCGCCTCGTTGACGGAGACGCCGGTTTCGCCCAAAAACACGCGCAGCAGCCCCGGCAAATCCTTGGGATCGCGCGTTCCTGCGCCGTAGCCGATTTTTTCCAGCGTCATGGCGGCAAGAGAGGATGATTGGCCCGCCAGCACCTTCAACAGCGCCGCGCCGGTGGGCGTCGCCATCTCCATAGCGCGGCCGGTGCTGTACAAATCGAATCCCTGCAGAAGATCGGCCGTCGCGGGAACCGGCAAAGGCAGTTTTCCATGCCGCGTCTGTGCGAATCCCTCGCCGACGTGTATTTTGGAGCAGGCGCAGTTTTCGACGCCGAGAAGATGCAGCGCCAGCAGCGTTCCCGCAATATCGATGACGGCGTCATAACTGCCGACTTCATGGAAATGAATCTGATCGTAGGGTTTGTTGTGAATGCGTCCTTCCGCCTTCGCGAGGACGGTGAAGACCGATTCGATCCGCTCGCGAACGCCGGCCGGCCAGGAAATGCGGTCAACGATGGCCAGCATATCGGACAAGGTTCGGTGAACGTGATGCTCCTCTTCGACGCGGACATGCGCTTTGATCCCCGACAACGGGCCGCGCATGACTCTTTCCCAGGTCAAATCAAAGCCGGGAATGTTCATGCCGCTCAGCGTTTCGCGCAATTCATCGCCGGAACATCCCAAATCGATCAAGGCGCCCAGACACATGTCGCCGCTGATGCCGGCGAACACATCGAAATATAATGTTTTCATATCGTTACCGTCCAGATGGATGCACATTTCCCAAACGATTGATGGTAATTTGCTCCCCGTCCGCCGTCCAGTGGAAGAACGTCTCCTTTATAAAGTGTAACTCGAAAAAAGATTACCCAAGATAGCGGCGAGAAAACATTTCTTGAAACGAAGAATGATTGTACAATTTTCGACGATGCAAAAAATAAATCCGGATGCATGCCCATTATGAAAACGATCCGCACACTCATTCTATTGGCCATTATCTTTCTGGTTGCGCTGGCTTTCCTGACGCGCTCGCCGGAAAATCCCGAACAGCAGGATATCGTAGAAGCGTTTCTGGCGCCTCTTCAGGAGCTGCAGCAAGCCATCGAAGAGCAATATCCCGAGTTGCGCAGCGATCTGGAGGAGCTCAAAAGCGACATCCGCGGCCGCGTGGCGGGCCTCGATCCCAAAAACCTCATTCCCGTTCAATCGTTCGCGCAATCCTCTTCGCCGGCGGATCTTACTGACGATGCGACGGCTTCGGCGACTGAAGCCCAGGACGCCCCCGAGATCAATCCCGAACTTGAAAACGAAATCAACAATCTGGCTGAAAATTTACGGGAGATGGATTCCGACGAGCTGGCTCAGCGCATTCAAGCCATCTATGAAAAACTGCAGCAGCGCGTCGAAACCCGCGACGCCCCTACAGCGACTCCAGAAAACTAGCGGCGCGCAAGTCGATTATTCTGTTATCGATTATTCTGTAACCGGCCCGATATATTCATCGTCGATGACCACCTCATCGAACCAGACCCGGTTGATGCGCGAGCTGTTATGCACATATAACATCAGCCAAAAATCATTGATCTTCAACTCTTCCGCATCACGCCAGCGAATCCCGTTAAAACGCCCCTTCAAATCGCCGTCAATCCAGAATGCCTGCTCGCCGTCCGCTTTCCCGGGCGTATTGGCTTTGACCATCATTTCCATGCAATACCAGCGCCCTCGCTCCGGAATAAACCGGGGCGACGGGCGAAACATCTCGCCCCAGTATTTGCCCATTTTGGAATCGATGGGCATATCAAGATGGTAACTGTAAAACATCATCTCGCCGGGCGCCGGATTTTTTCCCCAGTCGCGCCAAGGCTCCAAACCGGCTGTGAAAAAATCATCTCCGCCCGGTTTGACGCCCGCCTTGCCGAACGCCGACCATTTATCGTCATGCCGGTTGGCCAAAAGATGGCAAAAATGCATGTGATTGCCCTGATCGAAATCTTCGGCGAATTTACAATACCAGCGCGCGTAGACTCGATCATAGCCCGGCAGGAACCATTTATTCAGTTTGCCGCCGGTCCCTTTTCCCACTCGGGCGATGATCTCGACGGCGTATTTGCCTCGAAACACATGCTCGGGATCCGACGTAAGGCGCAACCGATTGGGATCGTTCACCACCGAATCAGCGTCCCAAAGTTCGAGAGAGCCGCTTTCAAAATCGTCTGAAAAAATAACGCCTTCCTCGCTCCACGCCGCGCCGCCGTACAACATGATTCCCGAAACCATGAAAAACAAAGCCGCCCAATTCCCGGTCATTCGAATACACTCCCCTACTTATAGAATAAGATTCGTGAATCGCTGACGGTTAATTTCCACTTGAAACAATTTGAATCATTATACCTTTATCCGAAATTATCGGTATTGCATCATTTAGCCGTCAATTTCCGCCATGGATCCTCCATTCGCTAAACAACGTTCTCCCTCTCTGCATATCCATTTTTATGTAAAGAATCCATTTCAGGCGTCGATATTTTCTAACAATCCAATATTTATTCGGATCATCATTACTTTCCGAATAAATCAGGTAATTGCCCAAGCCATTGTTGATGAAAGCCGAATTGGGAGACAGAACCATGAGCGATCAGGAGCATTTTTTCGATTTATTTTCAAGCGAAGTGAATGAAATAAAAAGCGATCCCGATTATGTACTTGAAGGCGTGATTTTAGATTTGACCGAACAGATTCTGGAGGAAATGGACAAAAAGGGGATCACGCGCCGGGATTTGGCGCAAAAAATGGGGAAAAGTTCCTCCTGCATTTCCCGAGCATTGCGCGGCAATCAAAACTTGACTTTATCGACGGCCGTTCAAATTGGGTTGGCGCTGGGATTAAAAATGAACGTCTCTTTTTCTCCTATGAGTAAAAACGCCGAGGAGAAGGCACAGGATTCGGCGCAGGAATCCATCATCTGGACTCTCGCCAGATAAGAACCATTCTCCATTTTCCACACATCAGCGATTTGCGCGTGATAACTTAATCATGCGTAAATCGTTGTTTTATTTCAATTTATTTCTCCCTCCAAAATATTTTTTCTGATTTTAAAACTATTTCATCCCCATTATCGTATAAGATATAAAACGATTGCATTTTTATACCATTATGATATCATATCGATATCAACCAAGAGGTGAGAAATCATGACCGAAGAAAAAACCATACTAGGAACCAGCGGCTGGGGATGGCTGGTTATCGACATTGTGTTGTACGCCATTGTGATCTGGCTGCTGATCTCCGGAATCGTGGGGATCGCGCAGGAAAATCGCCCTCCGTGGATCTGGATTCCCGGCGGGGTGACATTGATTGCGGCGATTTTAGTCAGCATCGGTTTTTATGTGATCCAACCCAATCAAGCGGCGGCTCTTCTGCTCTTCGGCGATTATAAAGGAACCGTGAAAAACAACGGCTTCAAGTGGCGAAATCCCTTCATGACCGTCAAGAAAATATCACTGCGGGCGCGCAACTTGAACGGCGAAAAACTGAAGGTCAACGATCAAACCGGCAACCCCATCGAAATCGCGGCGGTAGTGGTTTGGAAAGTGGAAAACACCGCCCAGGCGCTTTTTGAAGTGGACGATTATGAGGAATACGTCGATACGCAGAGCGAGGCGGCCATTCGGCATCTGGCGGGGCGCTACCCCTATGACACGGAAGACGAAATCGACGAAGGCCAGGCCGAAGTTATTTCGCTCCGGCAGGGGCGCGATGAAGTCAACGAAGAATTGTCCAAGGAACTGCAGGAGCGCTTGGGGCGCGCGGGCGTCGTCGTGCAGGAAGCGCGCATCAGCCATCTCGCCTACGCGCCGGAAATTGCGGGCGCCATGCTGCGCCGCCAACAGGCGCAGGCAGTGATTGCAGCCCGCAAGAAGATTGTCGAAGGCGCAGTCACCATGGTGGAAATGGCCCTGCATCAGCTGAGCGAGAAGCAGGTGGTCGCTCTCGACGAAGAGCGCAAGGCGTCGATGGTCAGCAACCTGCTGGTGGTGCTCTGCGGAGAAGAATCGGCGCAGCCGGTCGTCAACACAGGCACGTTATATAATTGATCGAATGGCAAAGCGAAAACGTTTTCTCTTGCGATTGGACCCGAAACTCTGGGAAGAAGTGGAAGCCTGGGCGAACCATGAATTGCGCAGCGTGAACGGGCAGATCGAATTCATCCTGCGCGAAGCCGTCCGGAAGCGCACTCGCAGAGATAAGCCTCAATCCAACAATGAGCCAGACGAAGCATGAGGATGACCATGGAATATCAACGCACGATTGCCTTGCAGGGAGAGTCTGAAAAAGCATTCGCATTCGCCGTCAACATTTTTGTGCAAAACAATTTTTTGATGAAGAAACTCGGATCGGGCGAAGTGGAACTGACCGGTCCGGGAATGAACAGCACGCATCAGAATCCGCTTACGGGCGTCTCGCGTGCGCGGTTGAAACTGCTGAGACAGAAGATCCAGTGCGAAGCGGAATTCGGCGGAGTAAAGACGATGCAATGGTTTATCATCCTTTTTCCACCGGGATTGGGGCTTTTTCTTTTTGTTCTTTTTGCGCTGATTCAACAGAATCTGCGCCCCGCGCTGCCCGCTTTGTTGGCTGTGTCGCCCTGGGTGATTCTCGGCCCGATGATGAGCCGGTGGATCAAGCGGCGCACGGAGAAAGCCTTGGATATTCTGCTGGATAATGCGGCGCAGCAGTAGAAGCGAATGGAGCAGGAGCGAATCATGTTGTCTTTACCGGAAGAAATGATTTTGATTGCGCTGAACCATGAGAAGGGAGCGCTCTACACCACCGCGAACTGGACGCTGGGGGCCGGTCTGGCCGGCGCGATGCTGACGGAGCTTGCGCTTCGGAACCGGCTGGCGATTTCCGACAATGTTTTGCGGGCTTTGGATTCTTCCGCAACGGGCGATCCCGCGCTGGACGATGTATTGAATCAGATCGAAAGCAGGGAGAAGCCCATTAAAGTTTCATTCTGGATTCAGAAATTGAGCATGCAGGGGAAGAAGCACGGGCGGCTCTATTTGGAGCGTCTTGTGGAATCGAAAATTCTGAAAGAGGAAGAGAGGCTCGTTTTGTTTTTTTCGTCGAAGCGATATTTCCTCCGGAACAAAAAACTGAAGCGCGAACTGTTCAACCGGATTCGCTGGGTCGTTCTGCGGCGTCATGAGCCGGATGCGCGGCTTTTATGCCTGTTGCGTTTGATTCAAACCTGCGATTGGGTTCGATTCATCGTCGAGAAAGACAAAGTGAAGGAAGCCAAACAGCGAATTAAGGAATGGATCGAGAAAAACGCCGCCGTCGAGGGCGCGGAGCAAGCCCAAGCGGCGGCGGCGATCCTGTCGAGTTTGACGTCTGTGAAGGTGACGTAGTATCAGTTAAACAGTACAAGTTTTCGCTGAGTCAATTGAAATAACATGATATTTTTTATTTATGAGAAGAAACTGGATATAATCATAACAACTGTTGTGTAGTTTATTTTAAGGTTAATACTTTCTCTCTAATAAAATTGCACTATCACTAACCCTAAGAGGTTTCCATTGAATAGGTGTAGAAGATAAAATAAACAAGTCAAGTTTTGATAAAGGAATAAACAGGTATTTTATATCATAATAAACAATTTGCCCATATGTCATTCCATTTTTATTTAATATATGTAAATAATCATAAAACAAAAAATTGGGATAAAGGCCCAATCTTCCATCAATATAAATTTTTATTGCACCACTTGATAATAGTGTAACTTTACCACTCCATGGCAACGGACAATACATATTTCCTCGCATCTTTTCTTTATAAAATAATTCATTAAATCCCTGTGGAAATTCCATCAAATTTTTTGTAAAAGAAACATATTTTAGACATAGAAACAGTATAATCATTAATAATATTCCTATTTTAGAAAACAATTTGCTATTAGACGAAGTTATGAACAAAGATTGAATGCCCATAAAAAGAAAATACGTAGGAATAAATAACAACCAATCAAGACGACGTGCTGTCACTAACACAAAGTAGATTATCAATGATTGTATTAAAAGATTTATATTCTTTTTCTCTCCAAACACTGCGGATGCAATGCATTTAGACATATAACACATATTCAAAACAAGTATAATTAATGTTAACCAATGAGTATTTGGAGGCCATAGATATATATTGATCCAATCAAAACTAGGGTAATTTACTCCATTAATAATATCTACGTACAAATTAATACAATAAGGATTAAAAAAAGAGATGACAAAAGACAGAAATGCGATCCAAAATTTTAATCGCATTTCATTATTTTTTTTCTCATAGCAGAATCGATCAACGCACTCTCCTAAGAAACCTGAGACAAGTATAATTAGTCCGATTACAAATCCTCCATGCAGATTTGCCCATAACCAAGTACACAAAGTAATATTTATCACCTTTCTCCAACTAATTTTACTATTGATTGCGAAAAAATATAATATACAAAAAAAAGGAGTGAATATTTGAGGCCTTATACTACGTACATGCAACCAAAACGAAAGCAATAAAGTCAACAAAACAGCCAAAAATTCATTCAATCCTTTTTTTCTTGCAAAGAAATAGACAAGTAAGATGGAAGTAAAATGAAAAATATATTTTATTAGATCCAATCCAATTTCACCAAAGAATCGATAGCATATAGAAAATATAATTTCACTAAGCCATGAATGATAGATTACTTGATTTCCAGATGCTGTATAGGTCCATTCATCTAAGGATGGAATTGAATAAGAATTCAATATTGAATTTCCAACAGCAATATGCCACCAAATATCTCCATCATTATATTGATTCCATAGTATAAACAAAACGCATAAAAAATAGAATATATGAAATAGTATTTCTTTTCGAGAATCACTTCGCTGACACAATAATGTTGATATCATTTTATTCCCATAAAAAACCTCTAATATCTATTTATAAAAATCGTACTATAATTCCACAAGAGGTAATTTTATTAATTA
>JAFGTC010000114.1 GCA_016934335.1 Candidatus Omnitrophota bacterium
AAGTTGAAAGGAGGGCTTCTTTCAACTCGCACCTACTCCTTTTTCACAAAAAATGTTCTTTTTTTTGATTTTTGCAAGAAGCTCTATATGGCAAAAAATTTGACTGAATTGCCATAATGGTTGTATAATATCCTACTAAATTCTGCCTATCATCTTTGTTATTGCTTCTAACCTTGCCGTTTCACCCATAATGATACAGAGAGCAGCAAAAGGGGAAACACTTTCCGACAGGAAAGAATGATTGTGGATTTACTTATGCCGATTCAGCCGGAAAAATGGACCCAAATCGAAAAACAGTTCGATTACGTCAAGTTGTCCGACAAAGACCGCAGCGCCTTGCGCAGTCTCGCGCCATGGCTGCTGCCCCAAATCCCCGAAATCGTCGACCGCTTTTACGAACATCTCCAATCCTTGCCCGTTTCAACGCCCCTTTCCAATCTTTCAGAGCAAATCGAAAAAATCAAAGCCGCTCAAATCGAATATTTTCAGAAAATTCTCGAAGGCGATTTTGACGAAAACCACATCAAAGACCATAAAAAATTCAGCGGCCTGACGCCCAAATGTCGTCTCGGCGCTTACGCCTTCTTCTGCGAAACCTTGTTCCCTCTTCTCCAGGAATCCTTCCCCTCCGGCGGCGATCAGCAACCGGCCGCCCAAATCGCCCTCGTCAAAACCTTCTTTCTCGACATCCAAATCGCTATAGAATCTTACATATACAGTTTTTCCGAAGAACTGCTGCAAACTCGCATCGCCCTGGAAAACAAATTGTGGCTGGAAGACCGCCTCCTCACCTTCATCCTTTCCGAATCCACTGACGCCATCATCGGCTTCGACGACCAGGACCGCATCTGCACCTGGAGCCAAGGCGCCCAACGCATTTTCGGCTACAAAACCACCGAAATTCTCGATAAATCCTTGACCGACCTCGTCCTGAATCCGGAAATCGCCCAAAACCTTAAAAAAGAGGGCGCCCAACAAGGATTCGGCGCCCTCCAGGGCGCCTTCTGGATCTCCAAATCGCGAAATCGCATCGACGCCGACGCCACCCTTACTTGCCTGACGGATCGCAACGGCAACCCGATCGGCGCCACACTCCTCATCCGAGATCGCACCGAAGCGCGAACCATGGCCGATAAAATCAAAAACATGGAGCAGCTCACCGCCATGACCAAAATCACGGCCAGCGTCGCCCACGAAATTCGCACGCCCCTGGGCATCATCGCCTTGACGTCCGACTTGCTGAAAAACCGCTTCACCAAATTGCTCCATCAACAGGACATAACCATCGCCGAACACGAAAAAGAAGAAATCTCCGGCTTCATCTCCGATCTCCAAACCGAAGTCGACAGACTCAATGAAATCGTCGACCACTACCTGGTTCTTTCCCGCATCCGCCGCCCCCAAAAATCACCGATCGAATTGAAGCCCTTTCTCCAAGCCATCGTGCAGGAATTATCCAAAGAAAAACACAACTCCGGCATCCAATGGGAACTGCGCGCCCAGGACGACCTGCTCGTCGATATCGACGCAGAGCAGTTCCGGCGCATTTTCCACAACCTCAACGACAATTCCCTCCACGCCATCGAAGGCCCGGGGATCATCCGAATGACCGCCTTCTCCACGGACGATCAGGTTCAAATCATGTTCCAGGATAACGGCGCCGGCGTTAAGATAGAAAACAGCGACAACCTTTTCTCCGCCTTTGTGACGCATCGCACCGGCGGCACAGGATTGGGCCTCTATCTCGTCCGCGAAATCGTCGAAGCCCACCAGGGCTCTGTGCAAATCGAAAGCGCGCCCGGTCAAGGAACCGCCATTATTATCACGCTGCCGAAGGCCTGAAGCGAGGACGAATCGTATGCCGAATAACGAGCAGTCGATGGAAGCCAGCCATTATATTCTTGTTGTTGACAACGATCAAAAAATGGCCAAAACCCTCTCCCGCGCCCTGCAGGACCTCGGCTACCGGTGCCGCATCGCTCTCAGCGGCGACCAGGGCTTGAACTGCGTCCATCAAGAAAACTTCGACCTCATCTTGACCGATCTGGTCATGCCCGGCTTCGACGGCATCACCTTTGTGCGCAGCGTCAAAACCATCGCCCCCAACATCCCCATCATCATGATGACCGGCCACGGCTCCGTCGACACCGCCGTCAAAGCCATGAAAGCCGGCGCCTTCGACTACCTCAACAAACCGATCCGCTTCGACGAACTCCAGGTCCACGTCGAACAGGCCCTCGCCTCCCACGAAGTCCTGATCCAGGTCCAGGAACTCAAAGACCGCCTCAAAGAATTTCAAACCCAAAATCCCATCATCGGCAAAAGCCAGGCCATGCGCAGCATCATCACCCAGGTCGAGCAAATCGCCCCCAGCACCGCCAACGTCCTCATCACCGGCGAAACCGGCACCGGCAAAGAACGCATCGCCGAAGCCATCCACATCCTCAGCCCCCGCTCCGAAAAGCCCATCGTGAAAGTCAATTGCGGCGCTCTGCCCGAATCCCTCCTCGAATCGGAACTCTTCGGGCACATGAAAGGCGCTTTCACCGGCGCTTACAAAGATCACAAAGGCCGCTTCGAAACGGCCAACGGCGGCACCATTTTTCTCGACGAAATCGGCGAAATGTCTCCGCCCGCCCAAGTCCGCCTCCTGCGCGTCCTCCAGGAAGGGCAGTTCGAACGCGTCGGCAGCAGCCATACCGTCTATGTCGACGTCCGCGTCCTGGCCGCCACCAACTGCGATCTCCATGAACGCGTTCTAGAAGGAAAATTCCGCGAAGACCTCTTGTACCGCATCAACGTCTTCCACCTCATCCTCCCCCCCCTGCGCGACCGCAACGGCGACATCGCCCTGCTGGCCCAGCATTTCGTCGAAAAATACTCCCAGAAAAACAAAAAACGCATCCTCGGCGTCGGACAGCGCGCCATGCGGGCCCTCGAAGCGTATTCATGGCCCGGCAATGTGCGCGAACTCGAAAACGTCATCGAACACGGCGTCATCATGTCTCGCGGCGACCGCATCCAATTGGAGCATCTGCCCGGCTTCTTCCAGAACCTCAATCCCCGGCAATCCGATTTCCCATCCCCCTCCAACGGTAAAATCGTCATCCCCCTCGGATTCTCCGCCGAACAATCGGAAGCCATCATCATCTGCCGCACCCTGGAAATGACTCAGGGCGATAAAGAAGCGGCCGCTCAAATCCTGGGATTCAGCACCCGAACCCTCTATCGCAAAATGAAAGAACACAACATCTCTCTCGAACACGGCGTCAATCAAGCGGACTAACTCCCCCTTCAAACAACCAATCGAACGAATGGCGAAACGCCTTCGCCCCCCCGTTCTTCATAAGAATCCACGCCAGTATCAACAATACCAGACTAACAGCCGCGAACCAGATCAGCGACCAGAACATCCTCCGCCTCATCGCCTCTTTCTGCCGGCCGTAGCGCCGCTTCCATTTCGCATACGCGCGCTGCGCCTCTTCATACGGCGAGGCTCGCTCCCCGCTGATTTCCCCCGTCAACTGAATTTGGCGAATATACGCAAGCTCGATCTTTTGATCCACATCGATGAGAAGACTCCGTGGATGCTTCGCCGGAATATACATTCTATGCTTCGGCAAAACCTGATCGGTCGCTTCGCAGCGCAGCCGCTTCGCCTCCTCCACATTGCGATAATCTTTCTCCAAAAGTTTCTGCGCCTTCGTCAACAAACGAACCGCTTCTCTCTCCGCCTCTTTCTGTTCGGGAGTCAATCGATAATGTTTCCTGAATAAGTGAAACATGATCTTACATCCCTGTTTTTTTTATTCTCCCACTCCATCATTCCCAGACGCCTCAAGAAAAATAGTAAATTTATTATCAATATTATAATGCATCGCATCAATTTGCAACAATTTTTTATTTCTATTACACTCCGTCGTAATAAATAAAAAATCTGTCCGTTTCGCCCCCTCCCGCGATCCCTTCAACTTTCCAAATCGATGATTTTACAGTATGTTCAATCAGGATAAATTTCGCTCTATAGAAGGATATACAAAATGAAGATTCGCTCCCTCTTTACCGCCGCTGTTCTGCTGTTTGCATGCTCCGCCCTGACCGGCGCCGCCGGAGATGAAACATGGATGGATCTCTTCAACGGCAAGGATCTGACCGGCTGGTCCGGCGTCCATGACGTCGACTTCGACGTCCACGACGGCAATCTCCGCCTGGTCAAAGGCATGGGCTGGCTGCGAACCGATCAACTCTACGACGACTTCATCCTCGAATTCGAATGCAAAGCCCTGGTGGAAGGCTACGACAGCGGCATTTTCATCCGCGCCGGCCTGGAGGGAAAACCCTGGCCCGACGAAGGCTTCCAAATCAACCTGAAGAGCGACGCCCTGGGAACCCTGGTGCGCGGATATCGCCCCATGATCAAATCCACCATGGAACCCGTCCCAGTGAACGAATGGATGAAATTCCGGCTGACCGCCCAAGGCGAGGAAGCCTCGCTGCAGATCAACGGCGAAGATGTCTGGGAAGCGGACTTCATCGAGCCTGAACGAGGTCTTATCGGCATTCAAGCCGAAAACCGCTCCTTCGAATTCCGCCGCCTACGCATCCATGAAACCGGCTATATCGATCTGCTGGAAGAAGACGGCGGCCAATTCAAGCATCTCGAAGTGCATGTCGGCCCCAAAGAACCCTGGTCTCTCCAAAACGGCGTCCTGACCTGCGACGGCGAAAAAGGCGGCTGGATCGGCACAAAAGACGGCGATTTCTCCGATTTTATCCTCAAACTCGACTACCGCGTCCCCAAAGAAGGCAACAGCGGCGTCTACATCCGCACCCCCAAAGGCGGCCACGGATCCAGCCAGGGCATGGAAATTCAAGTCATCGACGACGACGCCCAACATTGGGGAAAACTGGAGCCTTGGCAGCTGACCGGCGCCATCTACCACGAATTTCCCCCGGCCGTTCGCGCGACCAAAAAAGCGGGCCAATGGCAGTCCATGCTCATCCAGGCCGTTAAAAACCAGGTGCAGATTTTCGTCAACGGCGTCCAAATCATCGACGCCGACTTGAATGAAAACGAAGCGCTGAAAGATCGACCGGACTCGGGGCATATCGGCTTCCAAAACTACGACGGCCAAATCGAATATCGCAACGTCCGCGTCAAGCGCATCGAAGAATAACAGAATAACAGAGAATCTCGATATACATTGCACTTTCAGGAGACGCTCATGAAAACTCGGCGGCTTTTTCTGTTCTGCCTGATCGCTCTTCCTTCGCTCGCCCGATTCGCAGGCGCCGAAATCGAATCCCTATCCCCGAACCTTTCCATCATCCATGACGCCGTCAACGGCGTTCTGATCACGCAGGACGGCAAAACCGCCGCCGTCTACGGCGATCCGCGCCCGGCGCCTTCCCCCGTCGAAAGAGTGTTCTTCACCCATTTCCGCCGCGACGTCGTCTGGGCCGGCCGCCAGTGCGTCGACAGCGGCGCCCGGGCCGTCGTCCCCGAAGGGGAAAAAGATTATTTCACCGATGCCGAGTCCTATTGGCGGAATCAATTCACCGCCCGCTATCACGACTACGCCCAGCAGACCACCAAAATCCCCGCGCAATCCTTCAAAAATGTTGAGACTGTCAAAGGCGGCGACTCCCTCGAATGGCGGGGCCTGACCGTCCGCGTTCTCGATACGCCCGGCTTCACTCGCCGAGCCATATCATATCTGTTTGAAATCGACGGCCGAACCGTCGCCTGCGTCGGCGACCTGATCTACGGCGACGGCAGAATCCTCGACATCTACAGCCTCCAGGATTCCATCCAAGAGCCCCGCACCGGAGGCTATCACGGCTACATGGCGCGCGCCGCCGATCTCATCCAAAGCCTGCAGGCCGTCGCCGCCGCCTCGCCCGATCTCCTCATCCCCGCCCGCGGGCCGGTCATACGCAGCCCTCAGGAAGCCATACAAAACCTGATCAGCCGCCTCCGGGCGGTCTATAAAAACTACCTCTCCATCAGCGCCCTGCGCTGGTATTGGAAGGACGAATACATCCAAGGCTGCGCCGCCCGCATGCTCGGCGCCCCCGGCGTCGACTGGATGCCCATGGCCGAAAATATGATGGACGCCCCGCCTGAATGGATCGTCCCCATGGGAACCTCCCGCCTGCTCCTCTCCGAGAGCGGCGACGGCTTCCTGATCGACTGCGGCAGCCCCGACGTCATCCGTGAAATCCATACTATGCAGGCCGATAAGCGCATCAGAAGCATCGAGGGAATCTACGTCACCCACTACCACGACGATCACACCAACCAACTCCCCGAAGCCTCCGACGCCTTCGACGCCCCCGTCTATTTCTGCGCCGAACAGGCGGATATTCTCCTCCATCCGGACCGCTATCACATGCCCGCCCAAACCGACAAGCCCGTCATCCGCGGCCAACTCATGGGCGAGGGAGAAACCCTGCGCTGGCATGAATTCGAAATGACCTTCTCCTTCTTCCCCGGCCAAACCCTCTATCACGGCGGCCTGCTGGTTAAAAAAGATCGGGGCGAATCCATCTTCTTCATCGGCGATTCGTTCACCCCCTCCGGCGTCGACGACTACTGCGCCCTTAACCGCAACCTCCTGCACCCCGGCATGGGCTATCTCTACTGCTTGGAAACCCTCCAAAACATGGCCCCCGATTATCACCTGATCAACGAGCACGTCATCCCCCCGTTCCGCTTCTCCCGGGAGCAGCTGCAATTCATGATCGATGCGCTGGAAAAACGCATCGATCTGATGCGCGATCTCTTCCCCTGGGACGACGTCAATTATGGAATCGATTCGCAGTGGGTGCGCTTCCATCCCTACGGCGTCGAAGCGACGCCGGGAGAGCAGGTCCAATTGAATGTCGTGATCTTCAATCACAGCCCCCGGGAACAAACCTACACGATCACCCCCCGCGCCCCCCAGGGATGGCGCATCTCGACCGAACCGCTGTCTATCTCTATCCCCCCGCGCGAAACGCGAAGCGTCCCCGTCTACGTCGCCCCGCCCTTAAACGCATCAGGAGTCTCCCTCCTCACAGCCGACATCCATTTCGCCGATTGGACCCTACGCCAATGGCCCGAAGCCATGATCAAAATAAAATAGGAAACATAATGACAGAAACTGACAAAAACGAAGCATAGCCGCCGCGGCGCAGCCGCTTATCCCGATCATCCAACGCATCCAGGTCATCCTGATTCAAAATCCATCACGGTCATCCAACGCATCCCGGCCATCCCGGTTCAAAATCCATCCCGGTCATCTTGTTCAATCCCGGCCATCCCGGTTCAAAATCCATCCCGGTCATCTTGT
>JAFGTC010000115.1 GCA_016934335.1 Candidatus Omnitrophota bacterium
AGGTTCCCGGTAGGTTCGTCCGCCAACAGGATGGAGGGACTTCCGCCAACCGCCCGGGCCACGGCAACACGCTGTTGCTGACCGCCGGACAGTTGCGCGGGGTAATGCTTCATCCGGTGAGACATTCCGACTTTTTCCAGCGCTTCTAAAACATTCTTTTTCCTTTCGTTTGCGCCGATTCCCCTGTACGTAAGCGGAAGTTCCACGTTCTCATAGACCGTCAAATCGCCGATCAGGTTAAAACTCTGAAAGATGAATCCAATTTCACGGTTGCGTATCCGGGCGCGCTGGCTGAGTGAAAGATCCGACGCATCCGTCTCGTTTAGAATATAAGTTCCACCTGAAGGAGTATCCAACAGACCCATGATGGAAAGCAGAGTGGATTTCCCGCATCCGGACGGTCCCGCTATCGCGATGTAATCTCCCTGATGGATGTTCAAATGGATTCCTGTCAATGCATGGGTTTCCACCTCTTCCGTAATAAAGATTTTTCGAATGTCAGTCATCCGGATCAATCCTTGATTCTGATTCATGCTGCTTCTCCTTTAGCGTTCAATTCGATTTTTATGTATATTTTTATTGTTTTACCGAAGTCGGACCTTGTCGAATTCGTCCCATTCGCTCATATCGGTGAGAACAACCCGATCGCCTTCCAGCAATCCATCAACAATTTCCACGGTGTTGACTGAAACGCGTCCTATTTGCACCCGGATCCTGTTGGCCGTCATTCCATCCGCACTTACTTTGAACAACTGGATCGATGCATTGGACTGCCCGAAAACGGGGCGTCCAACATGCAGAACGTCGCTCAACTGCTCGATCAGAATATTGCCATCCAGCGTCTGATCGGGACGCGCACCATCCGGCAGAGGATCGTCCAGGAATACATCCACATCGACGGTTCCTTCCTGCACAGCTGGATCAATACGGGTTACATGCCCGTTCAACACACTGCTGCGAAGATCGATTTTCGCAGTCAGTCCGATCTTTACTTCACGCGCCAGATTCTGATCGATCCGCAATACTGCTTTTAATTTCGTGGGATCGCTGACTTTGGCGAGATTGGTAACCGAAGTAACCTGATGGCCTTCTTCCACCAGCATCTGTTCCAGAACACCCTCGAATCCCGCATGCACATTCAACGACTCAACCTGTTTCTCTTTTAAGGCCAGATAGGCTTTGGCTTGATCGACTTGCGCCGCGGCCACTTCGAGCTGAGTTTGAGAGAGTTGCTTCTGAACCTTAACCCGTTTTTCTTCAATCACTTTCAGTTTGGCTAATTCCTCCGCGCGCACTTGAGAAAGCTGTAATTGCAGTTCTGAAATCAACCCATCCTTGGCCAATTCTTCATCCGCCTTGGCTTTCAATTTCGCTTCCGCCAGGTTGGCCTCCACCTGCGCAGCTGCGCTTTCAAGGTTGAGCAATTGGTTTTCCAGTTCGACTTTTTTCGAAGTCAATTGCGATTCCGCCGATTTCAGCTGCAACTGGGCGTCTTCCAAACTCAATTCGAGTTCGGGATTGCTCAGTTCCATAATCAAAGTATCTTTCGTCACCGGCGTGCCTGGGCGGACGAGGATCTTCTCAACACGGCCATTCGTATCCGGTGCGATCCAGCGGATATCGACCGGCACAAGGCTGCCCGGCCCGCGCACTTCGCGCAACATATCGCCGCGTTTCACTGAATCGATCCACACCATATCTCTGTCAATAGCCGGCGCGGCCGGTTCCAGTCTCGATAATGCCGCCGTTACTCCGCCAACAACAACCAGTGTGAGGATTCCAAAGACAGTCCGGCGGATGATGCGATTACGTTTTGCTGATTCACGTGGTACATCCATTATTCGTCACCTCTGATTCCCTTAAGGGCAAAGAACATTCCAAAATATGTAAATCAATTATTTTCAATCCCTGCAGCAATAAACCATCATCAAAGTTCTCTAATAGGCAGTCATTCATGTCCATTGTCGGACATAAATATGTCCGTTTCCGGACACATTTATGTCTAACAAGCGTTTGAACATAGAATCATCAATCGTAGGCGTCATGAAAAAAGCGCTTGTATTATTCTGTGCATGGTCAATCGCATGTACGCCACTTGCTTTCGCATAAGATGTTTACATATGCAGGATTTCAAGATCAACGGTCACCGACAACAGCAGCGGACCTGAGGGCCTACCTGCAGGAGAACTGGGCGGGAATCAAAGAAGACCTGCTGGAAGGATGGCGCCAACCGCAACCGGTGAAGCGGGTATCTCCAAACCGGCGTGGAAAGGAACGAGGATGTCGGGAATTCCTACGGTGGTGAGGGAGGATGGAGTTCGCGAATCCCCCTCCTACCCAACATGAACTTTCTGATTGAACGAATTCTCCCTCTCTGAATCCCCCCTTAAATTGGTAAACGCAACCGGGCAGTGCATCCCGGCCCGTCCGCACGGTTTTCAAGTGTAAGCGAACCGTTGTGCGCTTCCGCAATCTGGCGGCCGATCATAAGCCCCAGCCCGGAGCCTTGCGATTTGGTTGTAAAAAAGGGAACAAAAATGTTCTCCGGATTCGAAATCCCCACGCCCCCATCTTCGACAACCACTTCAAGAATGCGGACCGGTTTATTAATCACTTCCCATCGCACCCGCACGCCCCCGCCAGTTTCCTGAACCGCTTCCACTGCATTTTTCATCAGGTTGATTAACGCCTGGTCCAGCTGACCGCCATCCGCCTGGATAATTACGTCAGGGCCGGGCTCAATGGTAATAGAATTATCCGGTTCCAAGTTTGCCACACGATGAATCCATTCCCGCACGGAAAGTGGGGCCCGTTGGGGTTTGGGCAGTTTGGTAAGCCGGCTGTACGAAGCCATGAATCGATTCAGATTCTTGGAACGCTCGCTGATCACTGTCAGACCTTGTTTCAGATCCAATTCCCAGTCATGAGGCCGTGGATTCCGATCCAGTAAATTCTGCAAACTCTGGGCTAGTGAATGAATCGGAGCCAGTGAATTGTTTATTTCATGCCTCAAAACCTGCACCAGCCGCTTCCAGGCCTGCCGCTCTTCTTCCCGCAATGCGCTTGTAAGATTAGAAAGAACAATGAGATAATGAGGAACGCCGTTCAGGCGGAATTCGCCCCGCCGCAGTTCCCAACGCCCCCCGCCGCCCGGCGTGGTTAATTCCATGATTCGCGGCGCATCTCCCTCAAGAACACCCGGCAGCCCTAGCTCGCCGGCCATGCGTCCCAATAATGCCTGTTCAGGCTTATCCAGCAGTTGCCGGGCGCGTTGATTGATAAGGCGCAGTTTAGCGCTTTCATCGAACGCTAAAACCGCGACATCGATTTCATCCATCACCTTCTGCAGCAGAGCGGCCGCCTCTATGGCGCTGATCCGTTGCGCCCGCAGCGTATCCCCTAAAAGATTAATCTCGGCAGAGACTTCATGGAGAATGTCATCCCTCTTTCCGGAAACGGCGCGCAGAGAATAATCGCCTTCATGATACGCCGCCAGCAGGTTGGATATCGTGCGCATGGTTGTAACCACTCGTTCGCGGACGGCGAAGGCGAATCCAATCCAGCCAAGCGCGATAAATAACGTAACCGTCAATTCTACTTTCAGGCTGTAGTCGCCGCCCCATATAAGAAAAAGGGAAATAACCGAACCCGTAAAACCCGCCCCCAAAGCCAGCAGTAACAGGCGCGTTTCGTAATACAAATGGAAACGCTTTCCCGAAGCGTTTCTGTGCTTGTTTGAATCACGCAGTGTGAAAGAGTTATCAAAACCCATATTTATCCAAACGGCGGTACATGGACTGCCGGCTCATCCCCAAAGCTTTGGCCGCCTGGCTGACGTTTCCGTCATGCCGCGCCAATGTCTTTTGTATCAAAAAACACTCGACCTCTTCCAGGCTCATATCCATCAAATTCCGGCTTGATCCCCCTTCGCCCCGCAAGGCCAGATCGGTGGATTGAATGCCGTTTTGCTTGGCCATCAGCACACCGCGCTCGATGGTATGATCTAATTCACGGATATTCCCGGGCCAACTGTAGGCTTTTAAGGCGGCCAGCGCCTCATCCTGAAAATGGGTAATCTGCTTGCGGTAACGCATGCAATACCGTTTTAGAAAATGCATCGCCAATAGAGGAATATCCTCAATGCGTTCGGAGAGGGGAGGCAATTCGATCTCCACTGTGTTCAACCGGTACAACAAATCCTGCCGGAACCGGCCTTCATTGACCTCGGTTTGCAAATCGGCATTGGTGGCCGATAGAATCCGGACATCCGATTTCCGGGTTTTGGAAGAACCGACCCTCTCGAATTCACCGGTCTCAAGCACCCGCAGCAATTTTGTCTGCTCGTTCAAAGGCACATTGGCGATCTCATCCAGAAACAACGTGCCGCCATCAGCCAGTTCAAAACGCCCGGCCCGGTCGGTTTTGGCGTCCGTAAAAGCGCCTTTGACATGCCCGAACAGTTCGCTGGTAAAAACACCCTCCGATAATCCGCCCACATTCACGGTAATCAAGGGTTTATCCGCCCGCATGGAAGCGGCGTGCAGCGCCCGAGCCACGACGCCCTTCCCCGTGCCGTTTTCACCCAGGATCAAAACGTTTGCATCGGACGGCCCGATCCTGCCGATCACGTCCAGCACCGGTTTCATCACCGGAGATGCGGCAATTAATTCATTGCTCTTTTCACCGCGAAGGATCTGATTGACCGCCTTCAGGCGCAGCCCATCCCGCAATGCCCGGCCCAATTCCACCTGAGTGTTCAGAATCGACAGCAAACGTTCGTTTTCCCAGGGTTTTTGAATGAAATCACGCGCACCGCGCTTCATGGCTTCTACAGCCAGTTTGATACTACCAAATCCGGTAATGATCACAATTGGCAGCGTATCGTCCGCCTTGCGCAGTTTCTGAAGCAAATCGAGCCCTTCCTCACCGGAAGTCGTATCGCGCGTGTAGTTCATATCCATTAGAACAACATCGAAATCACGCTTCTCTGTTTCTTGTATAACAGCCTGAGGTGATTGGGCTTCCGAAATCTGGAATCCTTCGTTCTTAAGCAAAACCCGCAAAGCGGTCAACACATCCGGTTGATCGTCGGCGATTAATATATGAGGTTCTGAAATTAGTTTTGTCATTATTCTTCAATATCATATAAAGTTTCTTACATAAAAGCAAATACTGTACCATAAATCGAGTTCCAGAGTAAATCATACTGTATTAAGGGGGAATCGGATCAGAGATATTTCCCTGCATTTACTCAAGTTATATCATATCATCCACTAGCGCCTTGAATCGTCTCATTCCAATCAAGAACTGCTTGCTTTAAACGGTTTGATACTGAGGGATATTCTCCCACAAGGTTCTTCGTTTCGCTTGGGTCATTATCCAAATCATAGAGTTCTGAGCGCGTCCCGTCGAAGTCGCATAAGAATTTCCATTTGCCTTCGCGCACAGCGAGATCGGGAAGATTGTCTACGCCATAAAAACTTTTTCGGTCAGGCGGTCGGCGAAAGAATATCGGTTTCGAACGCGACTGGTTCGATTTACCGATTAGCGTTTGTGAAAGGGATTCACCATCAAATTCCACTGTTTCAGGGATTGGGATGTTTGCGATTTCAAGTAGTGATGGAACCAAATCGATGGCCGAGAAGACAGAGGCATTGTTGATTGAGCCGTTTTGATTTTTGTTAATAAATCCTTCTCCCCACACGATTAATGGCGAACGCACGCCGCCTTCGTAAAGCATTGTTTTATATCCGCGAAACGGTCCCGCTGTTCCCGCGCCTTTTTCAGGTCCGTTATCGGAACAAATAAGAATGAGCGTTTTCTCTCGCAATACTGGTTCGTTACGAATTTTGTCAAACAATACACCCAGTTGCCGATCCATTTCTTCTAACACTGCACGATACAAACCCGATTTTGAGTCCGCCCAGTTTTGGATTGATGGATAATAAGGCGAATGAACGTCATCCGGCCAAAGGTTGATGTAAAACGGTTTGCCCTCCGCTTGAGCCCGATCAATAAAATCGACTGCGCGGTTCACGAATCCACTCGTGATTTTTGAACGCAGCATCCATTCGAACGGCTCGCCTAAAATCTCTGCTTGTTCCCAGATACGTCCTTGTTTTACCCCGCCGTCTTCTGTCGGCGTCTCAATCAATGGAAGCAACTTCGCTCCCATCCCTTCGAAATTGGTTAACGATTCATCAAAACCATAGTCGGAAATCGGCGGTGCGTCGTTCACATTTCGTTGACCGCCCATGTGCCACTTGCCGAAATGGCCAGTCGCGTATCCTGCTTCCTTTAAGAACCGAGCGAGCATCGGAGCATTCGGATCAAGCCAATCGGCGACGCCGCGTTCTTGGTTGCTTTTACGACTATTTAAATATGAAGTGATTCGATAGCGTTGGGGATACTGCCCTGTCGATATTGCGGTGCGCGATGGGGAGCAGATCGGTGAATTGACATAGAACTGCTCGAAGCGAAGGCCTTCCTCAGCCATCTGATCGATATGCGGCGTACTCGCTTTCGTATTTCCATAACAGGAAAGATCTCCCCAGCCCATATCGTCTATAAAGACAAGAATGATGTTCGGCGATGCGTTCGATCGGCAATAAACATTTTTCCCCCGCATCATCGGCGGTAGTAACGCGGTTGAAAATAGCATCACAGAGCGCTTCAAAAAATCTCTTCGATTCGATTTTGGCATGATTCACATTTTCTCCAGTTTCTTTCACTTTTCTGATTCTTCTTGGACAGCAATGATATGAAATGAATCCAGTCAGAACTGTTTTATTGGTTTTGATAGACCAATCTTGAAATTCATGCCCGATAGACACGCCTTCCCATCGCGGCTCTTTACGGCATTATACAACCAACTGATTCTACGCTGCTTTGGGGAGACGAAAAGCCGTTGTATTCGTTGCTTCGAAACGATGCCGTTCAAAGGAGAAAGACATCTTTTCGTATATTAATCAGGTGAATATATAGATGATTGGAAATTTGCACATATAGAAATCTCTTGGATATCCTTTGCAGGATAGGGCAGAGTTATCTTCTAAAGTATGATAAAACTCAAGTTCAACTTAAAAATGAGGGATATCAATGAGCCGCCCAAAAATACTCAGACGAAATTTTGTCAAGAAAACCGGCCAGTTTACATTAGCCGCATCGGCCGCAAGCGCATCTTCTATGCCGTCATCTGCTAAGACCGTCACGATTGGAAACTCTACCGAAACGCGACATGTGGACGTGCTAGTGGCCGGGGGCGGATTTGCTGGAGTCATGGCGGCTATAGGCGCCAGGCAATACGATCATCAAGTTGTGCTGATCGAACCGCACAATGTTCTGGGCGGCCAGGGCGTCGCCGGCGGCGTGGCGGGATTCTGCGGCGATACCGCCCGAGTCAACCGCCCCTTCGCGGAATTGATATCAACGCTGTCAAATTACAACTTGATTGCGCCCTACAATCCGAACTCCGATCGAAGGCCGTATGACTTGGAAGGATGCGCTTTCTTCCTGCAGGAACTCGTTCTCGCAAAAGGAATTTATCCTTTTTTGCATGCCCAAGTGATAGATGCGCGCACAGACTTGGATGGAAGAGTATGTGATGTATTAGCTGTTGCTCCGGGGAAAAGAATTTTGTATCGGCCTAAAATGGTTATTGACGCCACAGGCGATTGTTTCCTTGCGCATGCGGCCGGCTTACAGACGATGCATGAGGGGAAGAACGCCCAACTTCCCATGAGTCTTTATTTTACGCTTTGGGATACAGGCGGAGCCGTCAAGCCTTTCCTGCCCCAAAATTGCCCCTCTTGGGAGCATGATGAAGAATTGCCGATGACGACGCTTCATGAATTCTCCTCGGGAAAAATCGAAGTGAAGATGAAAGTCATCGGATTCGACTCCGTTGACGGTGAAAGTTTGTCGAAGGCTGAGATGCACGCACGCCGTCAAATGATGGGGCTGATTTATTATCTCCAAACGCATGGTTATCGGGGGAAATTGTACGATAGATATGCGCTCGCATCGGTGTCGCGCCAGATCGGAATTCGGGGATCTCGAAGAATCATCGGGGAGCATGTCCTAAGAGAAGAGGAATTAAAAGAAAGAACCCGATTCAATGACATCGTCGCGGTAGGGACTTATCATATTGACTATCATTGGCCCGACCGGCTGGAGCGCGCGGGGACGGGAATTACTACGCCCCTGGATCCCTATGCCATTCCTTTGAGGAGCCTCATAGCGAAGGGATCTCAAAATTTGCTTGTGGCGGGACGATGCGCATCGGCGGATCAGATGGCCATGAGTTCCATGCGCGTCATGGCGACCTGCGCGCAAATGGGATTCGCCGCCGGTAAAGCCGCCGTCCAATGCCTGGATGAGGGACTCCCTTTATCAGATGTTTCAGTGCAAAAAATACAAACCGCTTTGACTAACGACGGGCAATCCCTGAATCTATCGCAATACGGTGAATATTTGAAAGAACAACGGGAAAGCGTTCAGAACGCCAAATAACAAACATCTTTTATTTTCTTACGTTATAAAATTCGGCTGCATTTATCCTCTTAATATGTCAGTTAATCTAGTTAAAACTGATCGCCCTTGCCAGATAAAAATCGTTCCGAGTACAACATTTCCAACTGTGGAGGACATAGGCGGCTTTTGTATATAGTTCTGGAGGCTTTTAGATTCGAGCAAGTAATGTGAATGGAACTTTGTTCTGGAATCCGTAATGCGTAACAAATTCTAAATATCCTGTTATGATCCAGTCTGGCCCAACACAATTTTCTGGAATCGGCAAAGTATAAAATACCGATTCCTTTGGCGGCAGATCATCCAACACAATGGGGTCGCACTCTATATTATTGATGCAATAATGAATTTTGATCTGGCGCAGCGTGCAGTTGCGTTTATTCTTAATATGAATGTGAAAACCGCTGCCCGATGTGGATGCGAGTTCGATTCGAGCATCTGCAAATGTTTCTATAATGGCGTCATTGAAGATTTTATGGGTATTATAGGACGAATCCATCACTCCTGGATGAGACGAGCTGTTGGGTCGCATGTATAAAAATCCACCCGCCATACCGGCTTGCTCAACGCCCCATGAGAAGAGTCCTTCTATCGCTTCCACGCCGGTGGAATGAATCGCCCCATAATAACTGTTGTACTCGCAAAACAGGATCGGCATGCTGTGGGAAAATGCGAGGTCGACGCTGCGCTGAATCAATATCTGGCGATCTATGGCTGATTGCCCTTCTCCAAAATAGTAATTGACTCCCATTAGATCCTGACCTTGCCATAGGTCTTGGCCGTAAAGATTGGCATAATGAACCGGACGTTGATAGGGATCGTAGACCTTATAAAGAGGATAAAGAGACAATAGGAAATCCACATTTTCACCAACAATTTCGTTACAGGAATTCCACAATAAAACACCGGCGGAATCCTTGTAGCGGTCGATAAAAAGACGAGTCAGTTCCCGAGCCGTTCCTAAAGGCGGTCCAGACTGACGAGCAAATATTCCCGATGTTTTAGTGCAGCTGAATGGCGCAAGAACAGTGTAAACGCTGTTGAGTCTATAGGCTAATTCCATTTGCCATCGGGCCGGATAGTCGCCGCGCCAAGCGTTGAATCCCAAGTCTCGCATTATGCGCATCATACTAGCGGTGCGCTCCGGACTGCCTGCATCCAAACCATGTACGTTCACGCCCTTTACAATAAACGGCTCTCCGTTAACCAGCAGGTCTTTTCCCTTAGTTTCCACAACCGTGGCAACGATGCGTTGCTCGTAAGAAAAGCGACTGCAATCCACCTGAATATCGTAATATCCAAACCAGGGTTCCGCCTCGACTTCAATTCGGGCGGCCTGTTTGGCTGCCTCTCCGACAAGTCGATTCCCGGCGTAAACGCGAACCGTCACTGAATTCTCACTCGGCTGTGCAGTAATGGCGATTGGAGTAACATATCGGCCGCCCCGTTTTTCCACATGATTCTGTTTCTCAATATCAATGCTATGATCCGGCGGTGGTTTGACGATCAATTCCCGCAAAGATTCCGTTACCAAAATTCCCCGACGCATCAGTCTTAGAACCACCGCATGTTTCCCAACTGATTTCACGGGCCAAACGCATTCAACCTTCTCATCCGAATTCGGATGGATTCGAACGGATTGCAATTTCTGAAACAGAATACGGCCGGACTCAGCCGTAACCGTAATTACCGCATCAATCGAAATAGATTCGTCCCCAACGTTGCGTAAAGCGGCAATAATTCGATGCGAGTCATTCACCGAAATATGGGCTGCATCCATATCAAAATCAAATATTTCCAGCGGCGTACTGGAGACATAGAATCGATCGGCTAAAAAACTGCTCCCCACGCGATCGACTTGATCGCCTGGCGTGTTACCTAATAAAAGAGTCGCGCCGCTTTTTGGATCGGTGACGGTTACCAGCAGGTTATGCCGTTCGTCGAGGACGAGAGGTTCGCTGGGCCGCTTCACTGCGTCTTCCGCCAAAACATCCATCGTAATGTGTTGGACATACAACTCCCCCGGCTTCCATAGGTGGGTGGGGATTTCTGGAGGAGTATTAGATTGCGCGACAATGCGGTTTCCCAATGGGCTCACCAGGCGGACATTAAAATTGAAATCCCGATCGATCGGCTCCCCAGCAACACTCCAGGGAATCTCGATTTCATACGAACGCCCCATAACCATGCTTCGCGTGCGGGATTTGGGTTGATGAAAAAAGATCCGGTAGTTTGGCGTATAGAAATCAACAACACTGTTTTTCGGATCTTCAATTCTTCTGTTGTCTTCAAAATCGTGGGGGATGAAATCAAGATGTAAGTTGATTCCAAGATCTTCAAGACAGCGCCCCTTGTAGCCATGCAATTCCGATAAGGCTTCCATTACAAAACGAAACGAAGATTCGGATTCGTTGTTCTTCCCCATGTCTAGCAATGCCATTGCCCGTTTGAGATGCGCATTGGCTGCATCTACGATCACTCGCAGAGACTTCGCGCATTCTGTGTTGGGAGATAACGGTTGAATTGCTCGATCGAGACCGGAAAGAAATTCTTTTGCATCCTTAAATCGATCCAGCAATTTTGAAGAATTTATAATTTCGAAGGAGCGATATGTGGAAATATCTCCAGTTTCATTGGATAATGTTACCCGGCACATACCTGATGAAGGCATTTGGGGTATTGAAATGACAATGTCTTGGCGGGGCGCTTTGGATTGGGTGTTGGAGTGATCCGCAGTCAGAAGAATTGGAAAGGCGTGATGTCCTTTGGGAATGTCCAAAACGAATTCTGATTTTTCTGTTAGTTCACCATCACAATGGAATATTAAATGAAATGTTTCTTGACGTTGTTTTTGTGAGTTAGTGAATAATGTCAGGGGTATTCGATTGGGATTGGGAATACGCTCTAACGAGGAAAAAAGGTAAACTGGCGGCGTTTTAGGATGGATGTCTTGCGTATCCGCTGCAAAATAGGCAACCCGAATCGAACCGGAGTTGATACGCAAGCCATATCGATTTCCCTTGGCATTATACTGGGTTTCGATAGCCCATTCATCGGGTTCGTCTTTTTCCGCCGGCCAAAATTTCGCTCGTAACCGATTCTCCTTTATTTGAACCTTCTGCCAAATCCAATTGGTTTGATTCCATGGATCCGTAACGAGGCCAACGCCGACGCGTTCTTCCACAGGATATTCTTTGCCTTTCGCATCAATGACTCGAAACTGAATTCCGAGATCGTTGTCCTGTTCCAGCCATACATGGGATTTCATTATTTTTGCATTATGCTCGGTGGATGTATCTCGGTCGTATTGCGCCCATACCATGATGACGCCATCGGCGTCGTAGACTGCGGGAGTTTCTTCTTTGTAGAGAGCAATAAACGATCCTTCCTGCAAAGGAGGGGCCAGCGCCAAACCCATAGCGACATCACCATGAATACGCAACACATCTGGTCCATATCCCGGCGGACAACTTAGATCTTTCACGATCTCCGTTTGCAAATTGCCTGTATAATCAAGAAACGTCCATTGATCGGACGTTTGGCATCGATCTTCAAAGACCATTCCCAAAGCGGTTCCAGAAAAGATATAAACACAACAACTGAAAATAATGAACAAGTGAACTCTATGATAGATCATCTTAGGATCCTGACTGTGGTAATTGGAGCGTTGCGGCACTCAAATCCTTTTTACTCACACCATTCGCCTCTTTGTCAAACATCTTTGACGACGCTGTATTTCTTGATGTAGTCCGGATCAATATCCACTCCGATGCCTGAACCCGTTGGCACTTTGATCTTTCCGTCCTCCAATCGAAGAGAGGACGTTTTGCATTCAATCGGTAAGTCTGTGTAGCCTTTGAATTCGATATGTGGTCCAGCATTAGGCATAACGGAGACCAAGTGCAGCATGTAAATAAAACCAAATCCTCCGGATAAGTGCGGGATGCATTCTTTGCCCATGGCTTCTCCCATTCGCGCCACTTTCAGAGATCGGATCATCCCTCCAAAATAATAATGATCCGGCTGTACGATATCCAGACCGTCATTGGCCAGCAGCCAGCGAAAGGCATAAATGCTATGTTGCTGTTCACCTCCCGCAACCGGAATAGAAAGTGCATCCGCGACTTGTTTGGCGCCATCGAGCCAATCGAAAAATACCGGTTCTTCGAAATATCTGTACTTGTAATCTTCTAGCAACTTGCCCACGCGGATCGCTTCGTTCACATCTTCGTAATAGCCGTTCGCATCGGCATAGAGCGCCATATCGTCGCCGAAGGTTTCTCGAATCAGTGGAATGATCTCCTCCGTCCTCCCAGCAGGGCCTCTCGCATCCAGATCCTTGGTCATGAACATGAGCGCACCTACTTTTATCTTAACGGCCTTAGCCTTGCTCTTTTGCACCGCCTCTTGGATGAGCGCCACCGATTCCTTGACCGGTTTTTCCCGCCATTCTGTAGCCTGGTAAACTGGGATATGTGTATTATGAATTTTACCGATCAACTGTCCCACGGATTTTTCTGAAATGCGTCCCATCATGTCCAAAATGGCAAACTCGATTGTGGCCAAGGGGATGCCGATGCCCAAGCCGCCGAATCGGTAGTTGAAAGAAAATACAAGGGCTTTTTCCACGAGTTCATCCAACCGCCGGGCATCCTGATTAATAAAAAATTGCTGTAAACGATTTACGAATATTGGGTATAGCACGCTCATCGTATCGTGCGCAACTGAAATCCCCACTGCACCTTCCTTAGATCGCACGCGACACAGAAAGGAATTTTTATAACGCAGCAAATCTACTGATTCTATAATGATGGGATCTGAAAAGAGTTCCTTCTTGAAAGTAGGCTGATCAAGAATTTCATCCAGTTTGACATAGTTTGGATTATCTGCATCAGATTGAGCAATAGAAGATGAAGGATGTGCGGCCACTGCAACTCCGCCGACAAAACCAGTTGCAAGAACTTTTCGACGATTGATTTTCATAATTCGTCGCTCCTTTTTCATAATAAGGTAAGTGGTTGAATCTCTAATCATACACAATGACAAAAACTGTAGGAACAAGCGCTCTCATTGCCGCCACTGTACAATCCCATTTAATCACGCTTCGCTTTGGCGGCCAGTCTACAGGAATTTTCACCATTTGGCATTACTATACAGAAACCAGTGACATGCACTACCCCGTATGCTCGAAAAAATCCCCACCTTTATTCGAAATCAACTCATTTTTGAGCTGTGTCTTAGCAGTGTAAGGGATTAAGTCTCGCTTGAATTCTGATAAGCAACGATGAGGGGGGTTCTATCCGTAGGCAATCCGCATCAGCGCGACGTTCTGTACATAGATCATCCTATTGATGTCAACTGCGAATCAAATCACTACTATCCGCTTGACGACACTATCGTTATAACATGGCGTCCACTTTGATAGAGTTGGGATTTTCCGAACAGACAACGCGGAATCCAACATTGAAAACGCGCTGCCAAGCAGGATATCCGATCCGTAATATAGTGCGGGATCGTTCGGGTCGATCGAAGAACGATCCACCCTTAACGGTTTTATGAGCCTTAAAGGAATCGTGAGAAGAGATCGGCGTCGCAAAAGGGGTCAGCGTCCATTCGGAGGCGTTGCCGTGCATGTCGTATAATCCCCAAGGATTGGGTTTATAGTTGCCCACGTTTGTTGTCACGATCGCGCCGTCGTTGTACTGCCTGACGCTTAAAGCCGCTCCTTGTAAGTCTAAGTGTTCAACGCCGCCTGTGATTTGCAGACCGGTTCGATGATAGCCATGGCTAAATGATTCGTCGGCCATGTTCCCCCACATAGAAAAATCGTTGTCACAAGTTCCATAGAATAGTGGGGATGCGGTTCCGGCGCTGCATGCGTATTCCCATTGTTCTTCGGTGGGGAGAGTGAAATCGACGCCGGTTTTTTTTGAAAGCCAAGCGCAAAACGATGCGGCTTGGCGCCAGGAAACACGCACAACGGGTTGTTGGGGATCGTTGAGCGATAGGCCTTGATCGTCGCTTCGTGCGTGGCGCTTAGCGTAATAACGGCTGTCATGATGAGGATCGAACAACTGATATTGTTGATTGGTGATTTCATATTTTCCCATCCAAAACGGTTTATCGATAGAAACTTTCCGAGCGTTGTCGCCGGATTCGCCCATAATGAATTCTCCCGCCGGGATAAATATCATCGATAGGATTATGCCCTCCGCAAGTTCGAGGGAAAATTCGCAGGGATTGTTTTTCTTTTGACGGCGTTCGGCCTCGTCTTTATCGAAGGGCCATCCTTCAACGTTGATATTCTGGGAGGAGGGCAAATTATTCTGTTTTAATGCAGTTCTCCCTGTTAATGGAACGGGGAGATCGGGAATTCGTTCGAAATCGGCGGCCGGACCGCCATATTGCTTTTGCAATTCGCGCCGGCGACGACCCACTCCATCAGGAACCGGGTAGACGTCTCCCCAGGTTCCATGACAAGGCGCATTCAAGTCGATCCAGGCGACGATGCGATCCCAGGATTCCGGATCTAAAACAACGCCCTTGTGACCCTGTTGGAGCATCTGCACCAACTCGCTGGTATCGGCGTGGTATTCACCCGGAATGAGCATCGTGACGTCGTCTTCGATTCCAACTCGGCGTACGTAGGGCAGCAAGGCGTCATAAGCAGGGGAGTATTTGATGAATCCTTGGGTATCTTCAGACATTTTGGGATGCAATCGTTTAACGCCCAAAGAACTTATTTTCAAGCCTCGATATTCGGGAATCGATTCTTCGGAGCGTAGATCGGGGATTGAATCTTTTTTTCCATTATGACATGAGACGCAGTAGTGATTCAATACAGGTTGGACTTCGCGAGCGAAATCGAATCCACGCGCCGGGCCGTACCACGGAGAGATTTCACGGGGCTCCAAGCGAGCGGCGATCGATTGTACCGGCTCGGGAGCATCGGAGGGATTTTCGTGACAGCCGATGCAGGAGACGTATTCGCCGGGCATTGCTGTGAACCAACTGCGCATAAGTTGAACCGCTTTTCCTTCGTTATCCAACGCTTGCAACGAGAGCGGCGTGTTTGAGGGAACATGAAATATGGCCGAACCGTCTTTTTCGACGGGAACCGTCCCGAGAATGCGCATGGCTTCCCACGGACCGCCGTAGCCGATTTTGTGGGGTCCGGCAAGTCCGCGATATCCGAAATGGTAGGCGAATACGCGAAGGCTTCTAATTGTATCTTTTGGGACTCCTTTTAAACCGCTCCCCCTATAAACGTTGCTTAAATAGACAACGGCGTCGTTTTGCTCCAATTTAACTCGGTCGGGTATGCATGGTGGAATGGGATGTTTTATCACGAGTACTGGTTCGAATAAAGCGGCGCCCGGTTTTTCGTAAATAGTGACGACATTGTCGTATACGTCGGCAAGGCAGAGTTTCCAGGTTGAGTTTTTGTTTTCCCAACATGAAACAAGGAATTGTTTGTCGCTGATTGGATAAGGGTAGAGAAATTTTGGCCAGTCCGAATCTACAAGCTGATCTCGGATTATGGGGTTGATGGATTCGCCTCTCCCTGAAATGCGTTTAACGATGCCGTCTTCCTTGTACCATCCCTTGCCGGTATCGAGGATAACTAATTGGCCCATGCGATGAACGCCGTGGTAGCCGGAAATGATACAAACCAGTTTGGTAGGATCGCCGGGGAGGGCGCGCGGGTAGTAAAGCGAATTCGGATACCAGGAATTACTGCCGTAGACGGCGCGTTGTCCGGTTCCATCCGGATTCATGACCATTAATTCGCGTTGGAAGATGTGATTGATGCCGGTGTAATCCCATCGATTGAAAACGATTTGGCCATTATTTAAAACGCTGGGATGGAAATCGTGGTCCTGGTCGAAACAGAGCTGACGTACGTTCGAACCGTCGGAATCCATCAGGAATAAATTGCACACCCATTTTTGCCCGTGCCAACATGGAACAGATTGATAGGAAGCCGTGCTTCCGAAAACGATGCGTCCGTCGGGGAGATAACAGGGATCCATGCAATCGACGTCTTTGGGGAAATCTCCGACTTGACGGAGGCCGGAGCCGTCGATGTTCATCTCCCATATGGACCAGTTTTCGTTGTTGGATCGCGTGAAAAGGAATTTATCAGCGTTCCAATGAAGGTCGATGTCGCCGACGTATCCTCCGTTTTTTGGCCGAAACAGAGTCTTAACGCCGATTTCGGATTGCGATGCGTCGAGTAGGGCGATTTCGTTGATGTAGCCTCGTCGATTCAGTGACGAATGGCATTCATGATTGCTGGGGAGACCGAGTTTCACAAAAGAAGACATATCATCGACTGTGCGCTTAACCAGCAAAATTTTATGAGTTTTTAAAAGAGGATTATCGAGCAACGCTTTTCGCTGAAGGGATCTTAATTGCTGCAACTGCTCGTCTGGCGTGGAATAGATTGTCTTCAGGATCTTATTGAGGCGACGTAAATATTCAGGGCCGTTTGCGTAGTCGGCGCCATGAACATTAATGAGGTCTTCGATAGCCTGTTTGAGAGCGCCGGTATTGAATCGAACGACATCCGCCTGGATAGGCGATGCGGCTGTTAAAACGATCTGCATACAAAATATTAACGATAAAGCGCGCCTGAAATATTTATACATTGTTATTCTTCTAGTAAAAAAATCCTGTTCGATAAAGTCTTCAAACGGAATGGCAATGTGATATCGCATCGTTCCTGAATCCGTGAACTAAGAAGCTCAAAAAATGCATCAGCGCCTTACATAGCGAAAAAAGAAGGCTGCGATGTTATTTTAGTATGCGGCGGACAATTTTGAACAGTTACTATCATGCTTGCTAACCTTTTGACTGTCCCATTTTCTCATAATCGCATTCTGAAACGTAGTTTTGAACAAATCAATAGCGCCGATCCAGTTGGAGGATCGCTGCATGGAAGCGTTATATCCGATCGCTCTCCGTCATCGTTACCCATACGCGCCGGCGAATCGTTCATACACTCGCTTCCACACCCGATACCAGGGATTCCACCGACTCCCGGCGCAGATTGCGCTTGATCAGCCAATCCGCCTTCTCACCGAGACAGATCTTCAAATTGTCCAGGCTGTCGTTGCCCGAATCCATGCGCACCAACAACGGGGATGAGGTGACGCGCTTCGCATATCCAATCGTCTCCCGCAGAAATGCCGGCGTCCCTTTTTGACAATGCTGGCTGCCTTCCCGCAATTCCGCATTGATCCAATACCCTTCTTCCCCCAAATAGGCCAACATGGGGGCATACCCATCCACGTTTTTGTACGTCCACGAGACGCCTTCTTTGAGACTGCCGGAATTATCGAACGGCGAGACGTCGAGATCGAGAGGAACATGCTCATTATGGCAGGGGCTGATTCGGGGGGCGTGGCGTTTGATCATGTCCAGCGTTTCTTCTTTGAGGATAGAGTCGAATCGCCCTTCCGCATTGTCCAATCTTTGGCGCAGAGTTCCTTCGGACGGCACGGAGGATAGATCCAGGCTGGTTGAGAAAAACCAATCGTTGCGAAAGGGTTCAATGGCGGCAAAATCCGGCTTCCCTAAACACAGCA
>JAFGTC010000011.1 GCA_016934335.1 Candidatus Omnitrophota bacterium
GATAAAGAAATCGGCGAAGGGCTGCGCCGCGGCGGCGCGATTTACAAAGCGGAGGAAGCGGCGAAGGGCATACGCGCAGTACGAAAAGCAAGGTATAGTGAATTGGCGCCTGCGGCAGAACCGGAGGCCCCGGTCGCATTGGACGCCTCCCGTGCGGACGAAGGCGCTGCGCTAGAGCATATCGCCGCCCTGTCATTGAAAGAATCAAAGAGCGAACAGAGGCTTGCCCGCAGCGCTCCGGCCAGTTCGGGATTAGCAGCGGGGATTCCCATTTTGGGCGATATGTTTGGCGGCGGCATGTATGGAGGGTATGCAGGACGGCCTTTAAGCCAAATAACCGCCATGGTGCGCGACGAGTTTCCGCTGACCGCCTATTTCAATGGATCGGTTGTTACTGATGAAGACGGCCGTGCGACGCTTCGCGTTAAACTGCCGGATTCGCTGACGACATGGGAAGCGGCCGCAATCGCCATTACTCAAGACGCCCTGGTCGATCAATCCAAACAGAACATCGCCGTCGACAAGCCGTACCGCGTGGAGATAGAAACGCCGGCATTCCTTACGGAGGGCGATCAATCGTCCGCGATGGCAGTGATTCGGAACAACACCGAAAAGGATCGTCAGACGCAAAGTACGTTCATTCAAGTTTCAGGAGACCAGGAAAAAACATACCGGTGGGAAGATTCTCTCCCAAGCGGCGACGTACAGAAGAGAGAAATTCCCTTATCCGCCCGGAGGATCGGCGATTCGAGCGTCACGCTGCAAAGCGCAGGCGGCGACTTGCAGGACGCGCTTTCCCGCACGATTTCGATCGTCCCCTGGGGAATCCCCGTTCGTTCCGGGAAATCGTCGATCGCCGCCCAGAGCGTTGTGGAAAAAATTTCACTGCCCTCTGAGGCGGATTATTCGCGGCGGAGCATGTGGATCACCATCGGCGGCGGCGCCGATCTCTCGCTGATTTCACCCGTCTGGACTCAACCGATAGCGGCCTATTCCAATCGAGCGCAGATCGAAAAAGGTCTGGCCGCCCTGGCGGCGATGGATTGCGTGGAAGCGCTCAACAAAACCGATCAAGCGCCCATGAACATCCTGCACCAAGAAGTGGAATCGGCGGCTCGCCATGCGATCACCGTCCAATCGAACGACGGATTCTGGTCGTGGGGAGGCGGGAAAAACGGCCGGATCGATTTCATCACGACCGCCCGAGCTTCGGAACTGCTGCGAAAAGCCAAGGATCGGGGATTGAGCGTTCCGGATCAAATCCTGGAAAAAACCGCGCAGCGTCTTGTGGAAGCTTACCAAAAAACCGCGCAGGACAATGAGAAAACCCGAATTCTGTACGCCTGGTCCTGCATTCAGCCGCCTGATTTCAGTTTCGTCAACCGCATTCATCGAGGCATCGCGCGATTGGACGCATTCGATGCGGCCCTGCTGGGATTGACGTGGTTCAACATGGGGCGCATGGAAAAAGCCCAGGAAGCGCTCCAATACTTATTCGCCGCCCAGGAAGCGCCGGCGCGGACTCCCCAATCGTCGAGTCCGCTGAACCGTATTCAATCAGCCGCCAGTCCCTACGATATTACGGCCGCCATGGCTTTCTTGTATTTCCAACTGCCTTCCTCGGCGAGGACGGAGAAACAGACTCAATCGTTTCTGGAGAAACTGGCGCCGGACGCCGCAGGAAATCCGATGATCCAAAGTGACGCGTACGGGTGGAAAATGCAGGCTCTGGCGTCTTATTTGACGGCCGCCGCCGAAGAAGATCAATCGTTCTCGCTCGTAGTCAAAGTCAATGATCAAGAAGTCTGCCGCCAGCGCGCCGCTCAATCCGTGTTCCCCTATCGGCGCATCGATATCGATCCGGAATGGATCAAGGACGGCGAAAATCGCATCGAATTCATCTATGCAGGAAAAGGAAAGTACCGATATTCGACCGTTCTGGAAGGATGGACCCGGCAGGATGTGCGCCCGCAAAATTGGATCGAACCGCAAGATCGAATCATCCGACAAGTGGAGCGCGAATACACGCACGGGCCTTTGACCGTGGCGCATAAGGAGATTCCGCGCGGCTACAGCGTCATAGAAGAAACAGCGCCTTCGATTACGAATGTTCTTGAGGAAGTTCCGGCGGGCGAGCGCATCAATATTCGACTTTGGATGCATGGACGCGATCAGCTGGATCACGTCATCGTCGAGGAGCCCATCCCGGCGGGATTTCTGCTCGAGCAAAATTCGATCCGCGGCCCGGTGGATCATTATTTCCTGCAAAAGAACAAACTCGTTCTGTATCTTCGCGGCCCGCAAAATTATTACGCGGTCGACTATCAACTTCGCGCCCGCTTCCCGGGAAAATACCGCGCCGCGCCCGCCCGGATTTCCGCGTATGAAGCGCCGGGGCAGATTTATGCGACGTCATCGCAGTCCATTACGGTTCTGCCCAAAGGCGAACAGCCCAAAATCCCTTACAAGCCGACGCCGGACGAGCTGTATTACATGGGGCTTCGTTATTTTGAAATCGGCGAATTCGATGCGGCTCGCGAATATCTCACCACATTGATCGACTCCTATACGCTTCGGGCGGAGGTCTATCTTGAAGCCGCTCGGAAACTGTTCCTGATACATCTGAAGGGAGACAACGCCGGTGAGTTGGTGCGCTATTTCGAAATTATCAAGGAGCGCGATGCGGATTTTGAGGTGCAGTTCGAGCAAATTGCCAGGTTAGGGCGCGCCTACCGGCAAATCGGTGAATATGAACGAGCCGTTTATGTCTATCAATCCTTGTTTGACGGCCTGTTTTTGCAGGAAAGCGCGTTGAGCGGGACGCTGCAGGAAGTGAAGCGGCATCGCGAGTCGCTGGACGCCATGAAGCAGTTGATACTGGAGTATCCCGATATTCCATCGGTGCAGAACGCCGTCTATACAGCCGGTTCGATCATTTTCCAAAACGTGGATGACTGGGCCCAAGAAGAAGATTTCATTTTAGCGGGGCATTCGGTCAAGTCGCTTCTCTCTGAAGCGGTGGGAATGATCAACTCGTTTTTGGCCTTGTATCCCAACAATCCTATGGCTGATGAAGCGGGATATACATTGATCAATCTTTGGCTCGATCAACGCAATTTTGCGCATGTTTCTGAATTAGCCGAATCGTTCGCCCGCCGTTATCCGAAAAGTCTTTACCTGGATAGTTTTGATTACTTATGCGCCTATGCGTTGTTCCAATTGGAGCGATATGATGAAGCGCTGCAATTGGCGAAGAAAGTTTCCGAGACGGAGTATCCAGCGCCGGGCGGTGGAGTGCGAAAAAGTGAGGAGGCGAACGCTGCTATTCTCATGGCGGGCAAGATACTGCACGCCGCGGGAAATCTCGATCAAGCCCTGGAGGAATACAACCGCGTCAAAGAGGCCTTCGGAGACGCCGGCAAGTCTATTGAGTTTTTAACGCAGAAAGGCCTGAAGGTCGATGACCTATCCATTTTCCGCATGGGTGACCCGGCGTCAGTCTCGATCGAGTATAAAAACCTCGATCAAATCGAGCTGCGCATTTATCAAGTGGATCTTATGACTTTCTATCTTACCGAAAGGAATCTGGAGGGGATGACCGGCATCGATCTGGCCGGCATCACGCCTGCGATCCAAAAAACTTACGATATTCAAGAAGAAAAGCGATTCGTTTGGAACGAGATTCAGTGCGACCTTTCGCTTCCCGATCCCGGCGCGTATTTGGCTGTGGCGAGCGGGGGCGGACTGCAGTCCTCGAGCATGATCCTGCGCAGCGATTTGGAGATTGAGGTGCAGGAAGACGCCGAGCAAGGCTTGGTTCGAGTCAACGTCCGAGAGGGGAAAGACGGGCGAGGCGTTAAGGGGGTGAAGATTCAGGTACGGGGGAGTGAAAATGAGCGTTTTGCGTCGGGCGAGAGCGATCTACGGGGGGTATTCACGGCGGCCGGCGTTCGAGGGGCGGCGACGGTGTTAGCGCAGGCCGGCGATCAATACGGGTTTTGGCGGGGAGAGCGGCGGCTGGGGGGGCCGGCCGGCGGGGATGCATCCGGGCGGGGGCGCGTACAAGGTTTGCAGGAAGGCCGAGGTCAGGCGTTGTATTTCGATGCGCTTTATTCCAACGCGTCGCGCCTGGGCGTGGTGCAGGAGGAGCAGAGTCGGCGGTGGGCGGATCAGGTTGATCCCACGAACAACCGGTTGAGGTCGCAGAGGGTGAGATCGTTTCGTTGAGGGTTTAGGGGGTGGGATCGGCGAGGGAGCGGATGTCGGGGGGGAGGGAGAGGAAGGTTTCCCGGTCGAGGTGGGAGAGGAGGCCGACGAGTTTGAAGCCGGAGGGGATGGATTCGAGGGGAGGGTAACAGGAACAAGCGCTATCGACAAGAGACCTTTTAGATCACTTACGGCAACCGGAGCGATCGTGGAGCGCGTACGCAATCCATCCTTATGTCTATTATGCGAACGTTCAAATTACGAGGCTGCAAT
The DNA here is from genome assembly GCA_016934335.1 of Candidatus Omnitrophota bacterium. GTDB lineage: Bacteria > Hinthialibacterota > Hinthialibacteria > Hinthialibacterales > Hinthialibacteraceae > JAFGTC01. Next base: position 4,480 of record JAFGTC010000011.1, read on the forward strand.
CCCATTGAAATCAACGTGAATTCCTCACGGTAATACATCCTCACCAACACATTATCACCATTCTCGCCTATACTTGGCTAACGAGATACTATTTTGGAAACATTCATTATAATCTACAATCGGCTAATCAGATCCACATACACGGATGCAAAATCTACGTATGAATCCCCTTAAGTTTGTGATTTTTTTAGATGATATAAATCTCACAAACTTAGGATTGTTCCTGTTATAAAGCGATGTCAAAAAGTTGGATAAATCAGTCACAGAAACGTCTATCTACAACATATCAAATATAAACAAAGAAAAATATCTCCAAGAAATGAATGGATCGTTTTGGAAAAAGTGTAGATATAATGAGACGGCAATCGAATCAAGGAGGTTGAAAATGATGCGTTCAATGATCATCGTTTTAACCATTTTCTTTGCGGCGCCCATATCCATTTTTTCACAATATCGAGAAATGACGATTGATGGAACAAAGAATACTATTTCCCAAAGAGATTATTTTAACAGTTTTTCCGGATCTCCCGCAGAAACCAGCGGAATTTCAATCAGGGGCCCAGGATTTGACGCATACCTCATGGCCGATTCCACTGCCGCTCTGCTCGCCGGGCCATTGGCGAATTAAGCGATGCGCCGAACAACATCGGATTCCGAGTGGTGCTGCAGAAAAGCAAATGAATCATCGAGCAAGCGAACAATCAATCGCCATTGATGACGATCCGGTCGAAGCCATGATAAGCAGACGCCAGCATTACTCCGAATAATTAATCGAAGATCTCCATGGATTGTTTCCTCTACAATCTTGCTATTCAACAAGTTCATCAAACAAATGATCCATGAAGTCCAAATGTCAACTTACTTTGGTTTGGAATGAATTGAGGAGGAACAGTCATGAGTTTGCCAAAATGTATGATAATCATTTTCATTAGTGGGCTGTCACTAATAGCGCAGCCTTTACCAACAACTTGTACGGATTCTCACTCCGAAAATTCAGTTGATTTCTCTCAGGTTTTCTCTCATTCTTTTCCGGATAAATGGAGCCTTTGGATAGAGGGACCGCATCTGCGAGGCGCCAATATTTACCAAAGACGCGTTTATCCCAATCTCGATGGCAATGTTTTTTTCGGAGCAGGTCCTATGGGGCCGCCTTACAAACAAGAGGATTTTGACAAGTTGGCGGAATGGGGCGCCAATTATGTCAACATATCCTATTCGGGTTTTTATAGTGAGAATCCTCCCTACCTATTGGATCCTATTGTTCAAGACGGTTTGGATCGATTGTTGGATATGATAGAGAAAGCCGATATGTTTGCCGTCATCAGTTTTCGCAGTGGACCAGGCCGCAGCGAATTCTCTTTATACTATTGGAAGGAATTGGATATTCGCTTTTTTAACGATTCATTGTGGCAAGATGCTCAGGCGCAGGACGCCTGGGCGGCGATGTGGCGTTATACGGCGGAACGTTATCGCAACAATCCAATCGTCGTTGGTTATGATTTAATGGTTGAACCCAATTCCAACGATTCGGGCAGTGATTATTTTAAGGATCGATTGGATATCTGGGAACCGGATGAGTTTTACAACATATATAAAGATACATTGTACGATTGGAACCAATTATATCCACGCATCACAAAAGCCATCCGCGAAGAGGATCCTGAAACGCCGATTCTGATTGGAGGAAATTCCTACAGTGGTGTTCGTTGGCTGCCTTTTCTAGAACCGACTGGGGATTCCCGAACCATCTACACCGTCCATCAATACGAACCGCAAGAGCAATATACTCATATAGAATGGTACCAAGCAAATTTCGAATTGGCGACCTACCCGGGCCTGTTTGACCTCGACTGGGATGGCAAGGGAGATCGATTCAACCGAGATTGGCTAGATGATTTACTCTCCACGATTGATGTATTTAAGAAAGCGCATAATGCTCCGGTGGCCGTGAATGAATTCGGCGTCAATCGATGGGTGGAGAATGCAGCGGATTTTATGCGCGATCAAATGGAATTGTTCGAACAGCGTGGATTAAATCATGCGGTGTGGGAATGGCAGCCTTCTTGGGCTCCTCTTGCCGAAGAGGATTCTATGAATTTTAGACACGGTCCCGATCCTCACAATCACACCGATGTTGGAACTAGCGCTCTGATTGAGGTTATTAAGCAATTTTGGAGACGGAATCAAATCCGACCTTCCCTAATGCCCCAAACACAATCTGGAATAATGGACTTTTCAATTCTAAATTACTGAAAATCGATTCCAAACAAATCTTGATGGGTGTCGCTCGAGGATAGGACCAATAAATATCTACTCTGTTTTTCGCATTGGTTTAACCGTCATAGAAATATAAGAATCGCCATAGGGAAATTTACAGGAAGCGAAGGCGGAGTTTCAGGGATTTGAAAGCCGGCTGTTCATGGCCGTTCCCCCGAACGACCAGTTGTCGTACGACGGCTTGATAATGCCGCAAGGAAATCGTGGATTCGTACACGTAAGGATTGAGATATTTGCGCTTCGCATGAGGGATATGGATTCTCCTCCAAGGGGAGAGCGAATCCACCTGGTCAATGAGTTTCTTCCCCCTTCGACGCAGCGTAATGTATTTAATATCCTGGTCGTTCAATTCAGAAAGATGCTCGTACTTGGTGAACTTGGAATCGAAGACTAACGTCGACTTGACATGTCGCTGAATCCGCTTCCAATACGCCACAAATTGAAGAACCTGATTCTCCGCCTTGCTCCGCTGGATTTCGACGGCCGTGTACAGCATGAGTTTGAATTCCGCATCCCGAGCCAAAAGAATCAAGGCAGTGGCGAGAAAAATAGTTCTCAATAAATCGACCAATTCAAAACCGGTGTAAGAGAACTGATCCACTCCGCAATATCACGAATCACCCGTTCATCAACATAGCCTTCTAGCATGTATTCGCCTGGATTGGGTTCGCCGCAGCCCTTCAGGAAAAGGTGGTTTAGTTCGGGGTAGGAAATTGCGGTATAGTCGGTTCGTTTTGCGTTTTCATAGGCTTTAATCCAACCATCAAAGTCTTCCATGGTCACCTGGTAATCGCGTTCGCCTTGAAGAATCAAGGCTGGGAATGGAAGAGTGACCGCCTTGGATGCAGGATCTCTGGTCATTAAATCTCTCCAGTAAAATCCATAGGCATTATGAAGCTTTTCATCATCACTGAAGTTGCCAGAGCGTATTCGTTCCAAATCAGCGAATGTAGACGCAGACTCTCGCTCAACTTCGTCTGCTGACAATCCATCCAATGCACCAAGATAGTAATATTGTTCTAGAGTAAGCTGGTCTAAAGAACGAGTGTTTCCCGCTAATGAGATGAACCCCGTTACGAGGCCATCTTTCTCAGCAATATAGGGAACCGCAAAGCCGCCTAGACTGTGACCAAGAACAAAGACTTGTGTGGAATCAACTTTTGCTTGCGTCCGAAGCAGATCGAGTGCAGCTACGGCATCGTCTATAGTCTCGACATTTAGATCCCACTCAGTTGGAGAGACCGAATCGGGAATCGCATACGAACGTTTGTCGTATCGAAACGAAGCGATCTCACGAGTTGCCAAGCCATGAGCCAGGTCTCTGAACGGTTTGTTGGGCCCTATTGTTTCATCTCGATCGTTGGCTCCAGATCCATGAACCAAGACGATTCCCGGAAAAAGCCCCTCCCCGTTGGGGATGCAAAAGAGTCCTGATAATGTTTCATTTCTCACTTGTAGGTTTCCTGGAATTTCTTGAAATGTACTCATGTCGATATAATCCGGGAGCGGAATGGCATCGGGGGGGCAGGAAAGATCAGTCAAGCGGAACTCATATCCGCCGCGTGGATTCCGAACACGAAGAAATCGTCCATCCGAATCCACCCAAATTTGAGCGACATTGCTGCCGATGCGAACTAACCAGAAATCGGTCTCGATTGATTTCTCTATCGTGCACTCTCGCGGCGGCATTGGGAACGCCTCGATTGACAGCGCTCCTTGGAAGATCGGCCCAATCATAAAACCGGAACGAGAATCACCATAACCCGATTTCAACCATTCTACTAAGATCTGAAAATGAGCCGCAAGGTTGTTGTCCATCAGAACGGCGTCGGCTTGACCTTTAAGCACTTTACTACTGCCGGCAACGGAAACAAGCATATCATTTCCTTGGGGATGAGCCGTTACGATCTGCTTCTGGCCTGCCGCTCTAAGTTCGGTGCGATACTCGATTAAACGAGCCCCTTCCGCGAGAGCGGCGTAGTGATTTACAATCACCGTAATTCCGGATGTTGATATTGTCGAGACGCCCGAAACCTCTTCCAGAAATCCATCTTGATGATAATGAAATTGGGCGACATCCCGTCCGATCAACTGCCCCTTCGAATACAAATCATAGGTGGCTTCAACGAATCGTTCTTGGCACAAGGCAGACGAATAGAAAACCGATACAAGGAATACAATTCCAACAACTCGAATGATCCGCATGTTTTTCTCAGTGTATATCGTTAGACTAAATGTGACAAATTGCTGTTTAAATCAAGAGACAGTTTGACGGATTGTATAGTATGATATTATCGATCAAGAAAAAACTGAATAATCATTTTCTCCTCTATCTCTTTGACCGCAAATGGCGGTTGGATTTCAGAGTGACATGCAGGCGGCATAATGTTCGATCAGGAATTGGGGAAAAGTCGGTTGGGCGATGATTTTCTTGACTAGGGGGGGAATCTCTTGCGGGATCACCGTAGAAACCGAAATGGGAAAAGGTACCAAATTCACTGTGAAGGCGCCGGTGAAAAAGGAAGCCTAATAAGCCTATCCTGCGATAAATGTAGTTGAAATTGTTTGAAAATTGTTATCCCGTGATTAGTTGTGAATTATAATATCCTTAGAAATAATGAGTTATAAATCCAGGTACACCTCTGCAAAATCCGAGGGCGTTCTGATTGAATATCCCAGCGATCAATTCATCGATCCATTTCTTGTTCTTACAAGATTTACCCCCCCCAAAGTAGACTCTTCTTTTTACTTCTGGGATAATCCTATCGAGTTTTTTAATTTTGCATTGTGTTGCGATTACAAATCCTATTAGGTGATCATTTTTCATGAAACTTTTTATCCGACTCGAACTATTCTTTGTCACAGTAACGCTGCTTGCCGGGGCCGCCTACGCTGCAGAACTCACCTTTCCCGAATCCCATGCTGCCGGAGATGGGCTTACCGTAACATTTGGCGCGAGTAATTTTGCGCCTGGGACATCGCGTGAAAACGTCGAGGCATTTTACAAAAACGCCTCTGTCGATCTGTGGCGAAATCTCGGCGTGACCTCTTGGGAATCGTACGTGCGATGGAGCGGATTCGAACCGGAACGCGGTCGATGGGATTTTTCCATGTACGACGCCGAGTGCGATATCCTGGAGCGCCATGGCCTTAAATGGATTCCGTTCCTGCTAATTGGCATGAACTACGCCACGCCGGACTGGTACCAGAAATCAGATAAAAACTGTTATTACAAATGCCTCGAGCATAATGAATATTCCGGCGTTCAGTCTATTTGGAATCCTGATTTACGCTCGCAAGTAAAACGTGTGATACCGGCGTTCGCCGAACACTACAGGGATCGTCGCGTTATTGAATCGGTCTTACTCGGTATCACCGGAGATTTCGGTGAAGCAATTTATCCCGTGACAGGCGGCGGTTGGACTGGAGATTATCACCAACACCAAGGCTATTGGTGCGGAGATCCCTACGCCAAAGCGGATTTCCGAGCTTGGCTTAAGAATAGATACAAAACAACGGACCGTCTGTCCAAGGTATGGGGGAAATCCTGTGATGCGTTCGACGAGATTGAACCGTTTCTTCTCGAAAACGCTCCATCTGAAAGAGCGTGGCTGGATTTTGTCGAATGGTATCGCGGTTCAATGAACGATTGGATCGACCTCTGGATGAAAACAACTCGGGAAGCTTTTCCTAACCCGGCGTAGCCGGAACCAAACAGGGATTCAGTTTTCCTCGTAGATATTCAACAATACCAGAACCGACGAGAAGTGAGGA
>JAFGTC010000116.1 GCA_016934335.1 Candidatus Omnitrophota bacterium
ATTTTATCTTTTTAAAAATAAAATAGGCTTTCCATAATAATTTTTTGAGGCCTAAGGTATGATATTTGAGAAAAAATATATTCCGATAATTTATGAAAAGATGATTGTTTTCAAGTGCTCATTTCGATCACTTGATTTTGAATCTATTTACCTAACATACGATTCAATCTTGTAATTTCTGGCTCTATTATTGAAACAATACGCTAGATCGGGGCGAACAAAGTCAGGCGACTTCCCTCGCCGGGAGCGCTCTCTACTTTAATCTTTCCGCCGATCTGTTTCAATCGTTCTCCAATGCTGAACAGGCCGAAACTCTCCGTTTGGGCGGAGAGTTTCTGGGGATCGAATCCAATACCCCGATCGTTGACCTCAATGACCAAAAATTTACGGTCTTCATGAATCCGAATCTGTACGGAAGAGGATTGAGCGTGTTTGACGACGTTCATCAATAACTCGCGAAGGGATCGGAATAGGAGGTAGCGCAGATCTTCATTGATGCGCTGGCAGTCGAATTCGATTGTGACGTCGATTTGGAGATTGTATTGATTTTGAATTTGTTCAGTTAATTGTTCAATGGCCGCTTCAAAGCCTACTTCATACAGAATCGGAGGGCATAGTTCCACGGTCAGCGATCGTGAATTTTGTAAAGTGAGATCGATGAGGTTTTTCAGTTGTTCAATGTCCGGCGACGGTTCGGATTGAAACAACGATTCCTGCAGGGCCTCCAGTTTTATGACGGCCAGGGCGAGAGATTGGCCGATGCTGTCATGCAAGTCGGCGGCTAAGCGCCTGCGTTCGCGTTCTTCGGTGCGAGACAGTTCCCATGACAGCGATTGAAGCTGTTTTTGATAGGCGAGAACTTGATCGTAAGCCTTTTTGAGATCATGCGCATCCTGCTGCAGTTGTTCGTTGGCGCGCGTGAGATCGGCGGTTCGTTCTGCAACTTGCCGGGCTAAGAGACGATTTCTTTGTTGGGTGGAATAGACGATCCATCCGATTAAAAAAATGATGAACAGGAAAAGCAGCGCGCACAATCCGAGAATGAAGAGAAAGACGGGCTGCCGATGCCATGGCGGGATTATGGTGAAATGATAGACAGCGGGCGTTGGATCTATGTTCCAGTTGCGATCCATCGCGCGAACTTCGAACCGGTGAGGACCGGCCGGGAGGTTGGAGACGCTTTGTTCGGTTTCCGATAGGAACGGCGACCAATCTCCATCGTCGATTCGGTGGGAGAAGAGGAGGCGGTTGGAGCGAGTGTATTTCCATTGATCCATGCCGCGATAGAAAAATTGGGCGCCGGACGGGCCGAAGGTATGAAAATTCTTTTCTTCGGGGAACCATGTTTCGGGAGGATTGTTGTCTACTCCGGGATGATACAGGCGCAGGCCGCTTGCGGCGCCCGCCCAAATGCGATCCTGCCGATCTTGAAACACTTCAAAAATAGAGGCGTTAGGCAGGCCGTCTTCGTAAGTGTTGGCGACCCAAGAATGGTTTTTGTACCGGTGCAGGCCTGTTCCTGAAGCCACCCAAAGGCTCCCGTCCCGCGTTTGCGTGATCGAGCGAACGCCGTCCATGCCGGTTTGAAGAATTCTCCAGTCGTCTCCATCGAATTCCAAAAGCGCTTCGCGACCTCCCACCCATAAGCGGTTGCCGCCGACGGGATATATGCAATAGGCGGCTGTATCGGTGTAACCGTCCGATGGTCGAAAGCGGTGGAATCGCCCCTCTCGCCATCTCACCAAGCCGTTAAGTCCTGCGAACCAGATGGATTGGCTTTCATCTTGATAAACATGGCGGATGTCTGGATCAAGGAAATTGAAATTATCCTGCGACAGGATCGTTTTCCACGATCGGCCGTCAAATTGTTCCAGCCGGATGCGATCGCCGGAAAAACTGACGATCCAAACGAAGGAGTCTCCGGCGGCGAGAGTGCATATTTGATGACCGTCCGGATGCTTGAGAATTTCGAATTGCTGCGTGCGAGCGTCGAATAAAATAGCGCCATTGATGGTTTTTATGGCTAAACGATCGTCATCCCACTGTACAAGCCCTTCGGTGCGCAATTCGTCCGAATCGTTTCCCGGAGGAAGGGGAAATGTTTTCCACTGAAGATGTTCATCATCACGCCCGATCAATCGGTCGACGCATAAAATCCAGAGCCGGTTCTTTTTGTCTTCCAGCATAGAATGGACGACTCGATCCAAATTCGTAAATGAAGAGGGCGTTTGCCATGTGGGGGGCGACCAGCGGGCCAATCCTTCACTGGTCGCCAGCCAGAAGGAATCGTTTTCTTCTATGCATACGTCTAGTAAGACGCGAGAAAGAACTTTATTGGATTCAATCGAGTCGATTCGCTGCGATTCGACGCGCCACAGCGATAAGGGAGATTCTGTGATTAGAAAGGCGTTTTCGCCGGCGGCCCATCCCCAATCGATTTGAATGGCGGGATTTTCATAAGCGATTACCCAGTGGTTCTGGTTAAAACGAAGAAGGATTTTCCGGGAGGAAATATTCGAGAATGCGCTGCAATAAACGCTTCCATCGCTGCTTTCCACCGGGTGATTGACGCCCTGGACATTTAAGTGAGGCGGGATGGGAAACTCGCGCCATTCATAGTGCAAGCCGTCCATGGAGGGCGGGCGAACTTCGGCAAGGCCGTATTCCGCCGCAATCCAGATCTTGCCGCTGTAGGACGGACGCAGGGCGGTGAAACGTCCTAATTCCGTTTCGGAGGATTTTTTAAGGATTCGAGTTTGAGCAAGATCGATTTGGAACTCCATGAATCGTTCAGGGGAAAGAAATACCAAACGATTTTCTTGAACGGGAAAGAACGAGATTATATCCGGCTGCATCTCTGCGACGGGATGTTGAATCCATTTTTGGCTGTTTTCATCGAAGCGAAGAAATCCTTTCTCATAGATGGACCATACGTGATCGGCGGGATTTTCGAAAACGGGCGATCCAATTCCCGGACTGGGGATTTGGGCGACTCGCCAGCCGTCGAGAATGCTCATAAAGGCGATATGTCCGTGATTAACCCATACGCGCTCCGACGCTCCGACATAGACGGAATTGGAGCACGATTCGCCTAATCCGTCAGCAGCCAGCCAGAACCGCCAATGAGGAGGATTCTGCGCTGGAAGCGAATTGCAAAAAAGCCATTGTATCCAGCACAATCCTGATAATAAGAGCGGGCCAATCATTCGTTTCATGCTTATAAGGATGATCGTATCAAAAAACAATCGATTGCGTTTGATCGATGTTATCAATAATTATCCTATTTTTCTACAAGAAAAATCTAACGAGTCACCCATCGAGATGTGATGAATTCAATCTCTCTAGTACCAGGGCGACCCGTTGGCCCGGCGAAGGTGGAGGTCGTCGATCACGGCGTTGTTGCGGTGGGTCAGCAGGAAATGAACGAGATCCGCGATTTCTTCCGGTTGGATGAGTCCCGACGGATCGAGGTCGGGGCGCATGTTTTTGACCATGTCCGTATAGACGCCGCCGGGATTGATCGAGTGGACGCGAACGCCGTAGGGCTGCACTTCCTGCGCCAGCACTTTGGTGAATCCCATCAGAGCGTGTTTGGAGGCGCCGTAGAGCGATTGTTCGATGTAGCCTTTAACGCCGACGACCGATCCAATTTGGATGATGGAGGGCGCATCCGAATTTCGGAGAGCGGGCAGGCATTCGCGGCAGAGAATAAAGGGGGCCATCGCGTTGACTTTGAAGATGAAATCCCATTCTTCATCCGAGGATTCGTAGAAGGGTTTTTTGATGGAGGCGCCGGCGTTGTTGATTAAAATATCCAACTTGCCGTATAGTTGGCAGGCGTTTTCGGCCAACTCATGAACTTGAGAGGGGATGGAAAGATCGCCGGTCAGGGCGGCGGCTGTTCCTCCCAGGCTTTCGATTTCCGATAGAGTTTGGTGTAGGCGTTCCTGTGAGCGTGCGTGAACGATAAGGCGCGCGCCTTCTTTCGCGAGTCGCAAGGCGATGGCTTTCCCGATTCCCCGGCTGGCGCCGGTAATAAACACGACTTTGTCTATCATTTTCAAAGTTTTCGGCATTTTTTTTTGACCTCCATTCAAAATCATATTAAAGGATTGATAGAAATGTATCGATACTTTATTACGTATTTATTTTAAGGAAAAAAGATCAGGGAGGGAATGCGCAGCCGTTTCATGAAATACTATATGCGTCTTTCCCATAGACGATCTATTCGAGGAGGAATTATAACTGATTCGAATTTATATGTTTCTTGAGCCGTTCATCCTGAAATTGAATGAAAAGGGATTAAGATGCATGGAGAGAAGATCGATCTATAGGAAGGGATCAAGAGAAAGTTGGGTTGGATAGAATGAAGGTGATTGTCGCTGATGATGATACAGGAACTCGACTGCTGTTAGAGCATACATTGACGAGGTGGCACTATGATGTGGCTTCTTTTTCCAACGGGTTGGAAGCTATCCAGAGCCTTCGTAAGGAAAAAGAATCGTGTCTGGCCATATTAGATTGGGTGATGCCGGAGATGGATGGAATCGAGGTGTGCCGGCTGGTGCGCGAAAGGCCGTCCAATGAAGGATATGTTTATGTTTTGATTTTAACCGGCAAGCAGAGGAAAGAGGATATTGTCGAAGGATTGGAAGCCGGGGCGGACGACTTTCTAGTCAAGCCTTTTGATTTTCAAGAATTGCAGATGCGGCTGCGGGTGGGAGAGCGGATTCTTTCTTTGCAGGATAGGTTGAAAAAGATGGCGTATCACGATTCTTTGACCGATACGCTCAATCGGATGGCTATTCTGGAATATCTGGATAAGGAATTAAAGCGCACCCAGAGAAATGACGACGTGGTAAGCGTTATCATGACCGATTTGGATCATTTTAAGCAATTGAACGATTCGTACGGTCATTTATGCGGGGATGCGGTGCTGCAGAAATGCGCCGGCTGTTTGAAGAAAAATGTGCGGGCGTATGATATGGTGGGCCGATACGGGGGGGAGGAGTTTCTAATCGTTGTTCCGGGCGTCGATCGGGAGGCTACATATCATTTGGCGGAGCGGCTGCGTCTCGCTTTGAGTCAACACCCCATCGAATATGACGGCCGGGTATTGTCCGTAACCACAAGCATGGGGATATCCGATAGCACGCTGCCGGAATGCAAAGATCTAGACTCGATTATACGCGTCGCCGACGAATCTCTTTATCAGGCGAAAAGGCAGGGTCGAAATCAAATTGTGGTCGCATCCCGCCTGGATTCGAAAGAAAATAACGTAAAAGAGAAGATTCCGTCCAACCTGCCGTAATGCCGGTTGAGGCGTTTATGATGTCCATTATTTTTCTCCGTTAAATTCGCGGACGGCGTCAATCATGGCCGCGATGTTTTCGACGGGCGTATTCGCTTGAATGTTGTGGATGGCGTTGAAGATGAATCCTCCATTGCGAGAGAAAATGTCGCAGCGATTCAGGACTTCTTCGCGAACTTGGGCCGGTTCGCGGAAGGGAAGCGTTTTTTGGGTGTCCACCCCTCCCCCCCAAAAGACGATTTGATCTCCATAGGCGTTTTTCAGATGGTTCGGTTCCATGCCCGCGGCGGAGCATTGAACGGGATTGAGGATGTCGAAGCCGGCTTCAATGAAGGAGGGAATGAATTTCTCTACGGCGCCGCAGGAGTGTTTGAAGCATTTCCACGGCGTGTTTCGATGGATCCAATCATTGACTTGTTTGTAGTATGGCATATATAAATTGCGGAAAGTCGCGACCGAGCAGAAGGTGGATTTTTGAGCGCCGAAATCCGTTCCGCAGATGAAAACGGCGTCGATTCGATCGCCGACGACCGCATAAATCTTTTCTAGATTCGCTAAAGCGTATTCGCATTGTTTTTCGAAAATCCGGTGGATGTAATCTTGCCGGGAGGCGGTTGACATGTACCATTCGGCGATGTCGCGGACGCCTTTGGGGCGTTTCAGGAAAGGCGCGGGAACCAGCGCGATGTCGCCGAAGGCCGTACCGCCGAAGGATGCAATGACCGCTCGCTCCGAATGTTGGATGCGCCGGATTTCCCGGGATAGATGCTGCAGGTCTTCGCCGGAGATCGGGCCGAATTCCTCCAAGTTGTCTTCGGGATTGAGATGGTCGTCGTCGATCGGCTCTTGGCGGATGATCGTGTCAAAAAAGAAGCCGTCTTTCGGCATCTTGCCGCTGGGCGGTGCGGACAGGTCGCCTTGGGGATAGATGAGGATGTCGCCGTTCTCGTCTTCGGTCGTTTGAAAATGTCCGGAAACAAGAACTTCGAGGCCGGCGGGCGTGCGCCACGTTTTCCAATTTTCGTTGGAGAAGCCGAATATCGTGCAGCGGGAGTAAACGCCGTCCACATCGATGTGCAGGGCTTCCTGCAGATCGTCGTCTATCCAGCCCAGCATCTGATAGGGTTCGTGCACTTTGACCGGCCGCTGCTCCAATCCGTAGTATTCCCGCAGGGCCGCCACACACGAAACATGCATCCCCGTAACGGCGGTCGATCCAAAATCGACGGGGACGCCGCCCTCGCTTTGATGATTCAACGATGCCAGCACCTTATCTCGACTATTCATTTGGTTTGTCTCCCGATCATGCACTATCCAATTATCATGCGTCCATGATAAATCATTTTGGCTGCGGGTTGATAGAGGAATGCGCCGTTTCTTTGAGATCCGTTCGCCTGGGGGGAAAAAGAATGGATTATGCATTCTCTTTCCATTGATTATCGCGGCGTAAAAGTGAGAATAGAGAAAAGAGAAAATCCATTATAGCGAGTATTTTTATGCACGAACTTGCCACGGCACAGGATGTTTTATCCATCGTTCAGCGGGAGGCTTTGGTTTATAACGCCGTCCGAGTGAAAGCGATCCGGCTGCGGATGGGGGTGCATTCCCACCTCGAACCGCGGAGCCTCTCTTTTTGTTTGGAATCAATTGCTCAAGATACGATTTTGGAGGGGGCGCGCGTTGAAATCGTTCCATGCGAAGCGGATGTGGAATGCGCCGTCTGCGGGCGCTTCCCCTACGATGGGGATGCGGGCGCTGAAGTACGATGCCCGAAGTGCGGCGAGACAGCGAAGCGAATGCCGCCCACCGAAATATACATTCAGGAGATTACGCTCGATGTCGAAGACGATCCAATTGGAAAAGAAAGTTCAGTCTAAAAGCGCAGAAATTGCGGAAGAGCTGCACCAGTTTTTTTGCGAGCGAGGGATATTCGTCGTTAATCTCATTGGTTCGCCGGGCGCCGGCAAGACCAGCCTTTTGGAGGCCATGGCGCCTCGTTTGAAGGGGCAGGCGGCGGTCATCGAGGGCGATCTTCAAACGGATGAGGATAAGCAGCGGATTGAAAAAGCGGGATTGCCCGCTTATGAGATCAATACGGTCGGCGCCTGCCATCTCGACGCGAAGATGATTCGAGCGGCTTTGGATGAATTTCCGCTGGGGAAGGTCAAATATTTGTTTATCGAAAACATCGGCAATTTAGTGTGTCCCGCCGGCTTCGCATTGGGGGAAGACTTCAAAGTTTCGATTATCTCGGTGGCGGAAGGGCATGATAAGCCGGCGAAATACCCGACGGCGCTGCGCAATTCGAGGGCGATGGTCATCACCAAGACCGATCTTCTTCCTTATATTCCCTGCGATATCAATCGTATGGAGAATGACGCTTTGGCCGTCAATCCCGATTTAAAACTTTTCCGAACTTCCACGGGGGAAAAAGACAGTACAAATGCGTTCCTGGATTGGATCGCTCAAGAAGCCGAATCGCGTCATAAGCGTTTGGGATGATGCCGCGGATTGAAATGGAGTAAGGAAATTCCATGAAAAGATCGATTTTTCCTATGCTGGTTTTTGCATTGGCCGTTTGGGGGATGGGGTGCGCGGAGATCCAGCGCAAGGATTTGAAAGCCTCGATTTCTCCCGATGCTTTGCGTCCCGGGGCGTTGGACGACCTTTTTGTGCTGCGCGATTATCTGGCGGGGAAAAACAGTTTTGTGGAAAGTCCCGAGCGCCATATCGGCGCATGGACGGGGACGGGATGCCGTTATACCTTGTTGGATGTTGAAGGCAGCGGCTCCATTCGGCACATCTGGTCCACGCGGCGGGACGGCCCGCCTCATTTTGATTTCGAGTTTTTCGTCGACGGCGAATCGCAGCCGAGTCTGCGGGGGACGGACGTTGATTTAGTGCGAGCCATGGAAGAATATCCGATTCCCGTTGCGCCTTCGAACTGGGTTCCGTTGGGGAATCGCGATTTTAACTTTTATCTTCCCATTCCTTTCGATGAAAGCATGCGCGTGGATGTCGTGCAGAGAGAGCCTTCTTTTTGGCTGTGGTTCTGCCAGTTGGATTATCGCCTGGAAGATGAATCGATGAAAGGCGTGCGTTTGTTCAGCCGTGGAGAAGGCGACGATTTGGAATTGTTTTATGCAGGCATGCCGACTCAGCGCAAAATACAGTCGACGCCGGCGTTACAGGAAGAGGAGAAGTCGTTTGACGTTTCGCTGCGCCCGAATGAAATGCTGCGCCTTGTGAAATTCGAGGGGCCCGGCATTGTTCGCGAGTTGCGGATGCGGCGGCCGGACGACGCGAACTTGCGTCTATTGATTCGCTATGAAGGATGCGATTCGTTTGCCGTGAATTCGCCGGTCGATCCTTTCTATGGACCGTTTCAAGGCGCTTCGTTTTATCAGCACGCGCCGAATGATTCCAGTTGCTATCTTCCCATGCCGTTCCGGGAGCAGTGTGAAATATTACTGCGGAACGAAGGAAATGAAGCGGCGCGCGTCTGGGGCATGGCGCGGGCGGAGAAAACATCGGGATTTTCTCCCTCGTGGGGTTATTTCCATGCGCTGCATCAACGGACGGAAAACACCAATGGACATCGGCTGCATCAAGTTCTCTATACCCGAGGGCGGGGGCATTGGGTGGGTATGAGTTTATATAAAACCGGGCACGATCACGGCGGCGGCGATTTCGCCGTGATCGACGGGGAAGGGGAGGATCCGGCGTTTCTTCATGGAGTCAACGGCGAGGATTATTTCACGTTCGCCTGGTTCGGCAAAGGCGCACATCATCCCTACGCCGCGGCTCATACCAATGACGAGGGTCGATACCGGCATCATTTGGAGAACGTGTATCCGTTCAACCATTCGATTGCAGTGGAATGGGGGGCGTTTGCCGATTTGTCTCCGGAAAGCGTCGCCGTATGGTATCAAGATTCTCCGCAAGATTTGACGCTTTCCGACGGAGCGCGAACCGAATCGGTGGAATGGGATGTCTTCGGGCCCGTTCCGATTCCCTTCGATGAAAGCGGCCGCACAAAGGGCGATCCTTTTGCCGTTTTGCCGCCGGTGCGCGAACTGGATGCGGGGAAAGAATTTCCCTGCCGGTTGATCGAGGAGACGTATACGGCCGGTTGGATGAAGGAATGGTCGGTGGGCCCCATGTTGAATTTGACTTACATCGGCCGCCACAAAACCGAGATCGCCGGCGAAGTGGAGTTGGGGGGGATGGGGCATGCGTTTCTCGCGCGCCGGTTTATCGAGTCGGAGGAGGGCGGGGAGACGCCGTTCTTATTCGCGCACGACGATCCCATCGAGATCTGGGCGAATGGCGAGCGAGTCTTTGCATGCGGGCGGCATTTTAACGGGTTTGAGAACGAGACGATTTATCTTCCTTTGAAAAAGGGGAGAAATGAGATCGTTGTGAGGTTGACGAACTATTTCAACCGCAATTTCAATTGGACGGGTTTTCTTTTGCGGGAGAAATAGGAAGACGGGGGGATGCATGGCGATTGTATGCGTTACAAAGCCTTGATTACGAGCAAAGCGCTGAGAAGGCAGAGCGGGGCGCCGATTACAATGAACGGCCCCATGAAGCACAACAGAGCGCCGATTCCGAAAAAAACGAGGCCCAAAAACAAAGCCAGGGTGCGGCCGAGCAGTTCGATTATCACTAAAACGAGTTTGACGGGCAGCAGAAGAATTTGACCGATGGCGGAGAGCATAGATATTTCCTCAGGCGATAGAATGTTTTGATGAAGCATTTATACAGATAGAATACGAAGCAAGTCCGGCGTTTATTTCATTGGTGAGGGAAATAATTTTACGAATCGTCGTCGATGGGATAGCCTTGTTCGGCGTATCTCTGGATTTTGTATGTAAGCGCTCGCCGGCTGATCCCCAAGGCTTTCGCCGTTTCCGTCCGATTGTATTGATGTTCGTGCAGCGACTGAAGGATGGCGTCTCGTTCGATGTCTTCCATGCGCCTTCCCTGGTGAGGATCGTCCAAGGCTTGATTTTCCTCCATGGATATAAAAATGCGTTTGGGAAGATATTCCGGGATAAGCAGATCGCCGCGCGCCATCAAGGCGGCGCGCTCCATGGCGTTTTGAAGTTCTCTCACATTGCCGGGCCATTCATATTTTTCCAGGCACTGAATCATCGAAGCCGATAAGCGGGGATTTCCTTTGATATATCGTTCAGTAAAGAGTTTGGCCAGAGGAATAATATCTTCTTTTCGCTCTCGCAAGGGCGGGATGTAGAGTTCGATGACATTGAGGCGGAAGAAGAGATCCTCGCGGAAACTGCCTTTTTCCACTTCCTGCTCCAGATTTCGATTGGTGGCGGCCAAAATGCGAGCCTGAGTTTTGCGTTGGGCGTTCGAGCCGACTCGTTCGAAGACGCCGTCCTGGGTGATCCGCAGCAATTTCGCTTGAAGAGAAGGGGACATTTCAGCGATTTCGTCCAAGAGGATGGCGCCGTCTTTGGCTTCTTCGAATCGCCCGATGCGCTGATTCGATGCGCCGGTGAAGGCCCCTTTTTCATGACCGAACAATTCGCTTTCCAGGAGGCTGTCGGGGATGGCGGCGCAATTGACTTTAATCAGGGGCTTATCTTTGCGCGGACTCCAGCTATGGATGACGTCCGCCAGAATTTCTTTTCCCACTCCGCTTTCGCCGGTGATGAGGATGCGGCTGTCGGAGGGGGCCACCAGCGAGGCTTCGCGAAAAATTTCCTGCATGAGAGGGCTTTTGGCGACGACGTCCGGCGGCAGGCGCAAATCATCGTTGAAAATCAGCGATCGGTCATCCTGCATCCCGACCGTATCGAGGACGGAGGATAAAAGTTCGTCCAAATCGATGGGCTTCTCAAGATAGTTGACGGCGCCGTCGCGCATGGCGTGCACGGCGTCGCGGATGTCCGGGTAGGCGGTGATGAGCAGAATGGGGAGGGATGTCAATGTTTTGCGCGATTGTTGGAGCATTTCGAGGCCGGAAATGCCGGGCATTCGCACATCGGAAATCATCATGTCGATTTCCCGAGAATTGAGCAGTTCGAGGGCCTGCTCGCCGGACGAAGCGACAGTGACGTCGAATCCTTGACCGGTCAAGAACGATTCCAATAGATTTCGTTGGTTGGGATCGTCATCGACGATCAAGATTTTGGTTAGGCATCGAGAGTCGTTTTTAGATAAATTCATTTTTGTTCTGAGGCCGCAGGCGTTGTTTTCATGCCGCTGATGAGGAAAGTCGCTCCTTGGCGAGGGGCGTCCATATAATCGATGCTCCATCCGTGCGACATTACGATTTGACGAACCATGGCCAATCCCAATCCTGTTCCCTTCTCGTTCGTGGTGAAATAAGGTTGAAAAATTTTATCTTGATTTTCTTTGGGCACGCCCGGGCCGTTATCCTGAATTTCCAGACAGGCTTCCAGCGCGGAGGAGCGTTTGAGGATTATTTCGATTTTGCCCGCCTGATCGACGGCTTGGATGGAATTGATCAGCAGATTGAAGATGATCTGCCGCAGCAGGGATTCATCCGCATGGATGGTCAATTCGGGGCCGGAGAGTTGAAAATCGATTTCTTTGTCTTCCAGATCCGAGCGCAAGGCTCGTTCGACGTCCCGAATCACCGAATTGAGGACGACCGGGGCGCGTTTGGGTTCGCGGGGTTTGGAGTAGTCGATGAATTCATTGAATTGGGCGGTGATAAGATCGACTTCCTCGATGATTTTCATCGAACGGGTTCGGATATCGGTGGAGGCGTCGCCTTGCTTGGAAATCATCTGGGCGTAGCCGCGAACAATATTCAGCGGATTTCGGGTTTCATGCGCCAATCCTGCGGCGGCGACGTTCATTTCGCGCAGGTGCGCATTCATTTCGCTGGCGCGAACCAGGCGAAGCTGCAGTTCTGAAGATTTGATCAGATTCTGCCAAGCCAGCCAGATGCCGAACATGGCCAGGAGAGAAAACGCCCCGATAATGGAGCGCATCCATATATCCTTATCCAGAGACGTATTGTATTCATGGGTGGAAAGCACCATGATGAAGCCATGGAGCCCCTGTTTTTCCAGCAGCGATTGATATTGATCCTGATCCATCCAAAAAGGTCGGTCGAATCGAGGCGATCGGCGTCCTCGCCCTCGGTCTCCACGCCTCTGATCGCGTTCGTCGCCTGGGGGATTCCGAGAGGCGTTCCCGGCGATCTGCCCGGAGGCGCTGCGAATCGAATCCGTGCCGGAGGGGATCTCACGTTCGAACCGCAGTATGCGAACGAAACCGTCGATGGCGTTGCGGATATGATCTGTGCTCGAATTAATTTCTTCGCGGAATTTTCCTAAGAGATTAAAAATCTCTTCGCTGATTTGATCTGTGCCGGATTTAACATCGCGCCTGAATCGCTCTGGCGGGGGAGGGGGGGGGCCGCCCTCACCGGGAGGTCCGGGTTCGGGGAAAGTAAGAATCAAAGTGCGGGGCTCTTCGCTGTCATATTCCTGCTGGTCGACGCCCAGATCGACAAGATTCAAGAAAGTGACGGTTTTTTCTTCCCAGAGTTCTCCGCTTTCCGGTAGTTTGTTGAGATCGCTTCCCATGGATTCGCCGATGGAAGTGACTACTTCGCCGAAGGAATTCAGCAGAGCGATGGAGCGCAATTCGTCCATGTGAATCAAATCTTCCATGGCCGATTCCAGGCGATTTTTAGAAACGATGCCGCCGAATCGGCGCTGAGAGCGGATGACGGTGGCCAGCGAGTTGGTGATGTCGCGAGCGCGGTTCAGCAGCGCCATGCGGGCATGCTCTTTGAATCGAGTGTGTTCCACGACCTGCCACGCGATAATCACGCTCCAGATCACGGCCAAGATTGCGGGAACGGTTTGTTTACGATTCATGATTGTTAAAAGCCTCGGATCGGTCTGCCTTTATTGTTGCGCTTGATTATTGTATCGCTCGATTTGTTTTCCTGAACAGGCGTCGATTCGACCGGAATCTCAATGACTTCCGGCGCATCCGGGGAGGATTCCGCCGGCGGCGACGCTTCCTTGTCATCTATTCTTTCCAAGTATCGATCGAGCTGCGATTCAGTGAAGGATTTGGGGATCATGTCCGATCGTTCCTGCTCCGATTTGGAGAGTTCCAGCAAATTGACCGGGCCATCGACGACATAGGGAGTCAGGAAGATCAAGAGTTCGGTTTTTGTATTGTTTTTGACGGTTCTTCGGAACGCCATGCCTAACA
The DNA here is from genome assembly GCA_016934335.1 of Candidatus Omnitrophota bacterium. Taxonomy (GTDB): domain Bacteria; phylum Hinthialibacterota; class Hinthialibacteria; order Hinthialibacterales; family Hinthialibacteraceae; genus JAFGTC01. The sequence continues at coordinate 13,547 of JAFGTC010000116.1, forward strand.
AGGGGATATCGCCGAGCAGCGGCACTTTGGTGACGGTTTCGGAGTTATTGTCTTCCATCATGCCGCCGATGACGACGGTTTTGCCGTTGGGGGTGACTACAACGGTGTCGGCGGATCGTTTGTTGATGATCTGCCCATCGATTTCTTCGTTGATTTGCACTGTGTCTTCCGAGATGGAGGAAATTTCGGGGGCCAGCATCAATTCGACCAGTCCATCCTGTGTAATAAAGGGCGTGACCTGCAAAATAATGCCGATGTCTTCGTATTCGACATCGCTGGTTGTTCGTCCTTCTTCCGAGACTTGGATATTGCGAAGGAAGGGGACTTCCTGGCCGACTGTGATGGCGGCTTCTTGGTTGTTGCGAGTCAGGATGGAGGGCCGGGATAGAATTTCCGCTTTGCCCTTTTCGGCAATGGCGCGCAAGGTGATGTCCAGATCGTTTTCGAGCAGGTGGTAGAAGCCTCCCTGCGTTTGCGAGGCCAATCCGAAGGCCGTTTGGAAGAGGCCGCCATTGGCGCCGCCGTCATCCGCATTGATCGATCCTTCCAATCCGAGATCGAAATCGTCGCGGTACGTAACTTCCATGAACACGACCTTGATGAGAACCTGCTGGACCGGTCGATCCAGGCTTTCGATGATCTCACGAATGTGTTCATTGGTCTGCTCGTCGGCGATGACGATGATCGAGCGGCTGTCGTAATCCGGTTCGATAATCGCCTCGCCGATCATGCCGTTGGACAAATATTCTCTTTCGAAAGTGTTGCTGCTGGAGCCGCTCCTGCCCATGGATCCGAATCCTGTCCGGAATTGCGCCTGAGCGCTGTCTGTGAGCAACAGGAAGAGTCCACTCAATAAGAGAACTGACGTAAGGTATTTGGAATGCGTATTCATAATATTATTCCTCGTTAGAGTCGAACAATCATCGTTTTTTTTATCTGCATCTGTTTAATTGTTGTTGTCGGGATTTACGTTAACCGTTCGCCCGCTCAAAGTGTTTGTCGCAGTATTGTCATTGGCGCGATTGATCGTATTGTTGGTTTGACCTTCAAAGATGTTGCGGAGGATGGTGGTGACATTTTCCACGTCTGCATATTCCAGCCGATAGACAAACACTTTCTGTTTTCGATCCGACCGCGAATCCAGTTGTTCGATCATCTGGCGGATTTGAATCATGGTTTCGCTGGCCGCCGTGACGACGATGGAGTTGGTGCGCGGATCGGCGACGGCGCGAACCGTGGTCTGCTGCAATTGTCTTTGGCTTTGGTTTTGGTTTTGATTTTGATTTTGCGTCTGCATTCCAGGCATTGGAGGGCCTCCCCGTCCGAAGCGGGGCGCGAACTGGTTCTGATTGCTGGAAGATTCGTCGGGGAACAATTCCGTGAGTATATCGGCGGTTTCGACGGCGTCGGCGAATTGCAGGGTGAATACGCAGATTTCGGTGATGTCTTCGGTCATGGTGTCTATTTCGGAAACCAATTTTTCGATAAGAGGCATCAATTCTTCCGGAGCGGTGACCACGAGAGAATTGGTGCGTTCATCGGCGACGGCGACGACGCGGGAAGCGGCGGTTCTCGCTTCGCTTTCCTGTTGATTGTCGCCGCCGCGGTCGCCGCGTCCGCCGCGCCCGCCTCCCATAAAGGGCGGGAAAGGCATTCCTCCTCTGCGTTGATTGCCGCTGCTTTCCTCGACTTGAAAAATCTCTTCAACGACTTCAGCGATTTCCTGCGCGTCGGCGTACTGCAATTGGAAGACGGCGACGGTGGAGATGCTGGAGATGGAGGAATCCAATTTTTGGATGATCTCAACGATGCGGCGGATGTTTTTCTGCGTATCGGTGACGATGATGGCGTTGCTGCTTTCATTGGCGGACAGATTGGCATAGGTCGGCAACAAGGGCTGCAGGTTTTCAATCAGCTGAACGGCGTTGGCCGAGCGCACCGGAACGATTTGGGTGATCATTTCGTCTGTTTTGGGGATCAGTTCGGGATTGTTGCCGCTTTTTACGGGGATGTCTCGCTGTTTCGCATTATCGCGATTGACGATGGTCAGCGTGCGGTCGTTGCGAATGGCGGCGAATCCTTTTTCGTAAAGAATCGTATTCAATAAATTGACGGCCTCGTCCTTGGTCAGGGGCTGGTGGCTCCAAACATCGACGTTCTGTCCGTCAAGATCGGTTTCTTTGACGATGATGAATCCGGCGGCCTGGCTTAAATAATCCAGAACCGTATCCAGGGGGACGCCCCGGAAATTGAGTACGATCCCATTCGGTTTGGCCGCGTTGGAGGACGCCGCCTTTTTCTGATCTTCCTGCCCATGCCCCATAAGAACGGGCAGGGCGAAGAAGACGCAGAATGTTAAAAAAATCAAACGGTGTTTTTTCGGCTTCATTGGTTTAACTCCTGTCTGCGTTTTTCCATTAGTTTTTTTAAAATATCATTCGTACTGCTGCTTTCCGTTTGGGGAGGACTGGCATTATCGTTCGAGACGATTCGAGCCTCCTGAGAGGCGGGAGGGGAGGGAGCGCGTTTGCGGGCGTAATGGATTTCCGAAGTAAGCGCCCATGCCCCTTTTTCTTGCCGCATCATGCCTTTGCCGACGGCGATTTGAACGGGCTGCTCGTTGACGATCAAGGTGATGCCGTCGCTTCGAATCTCCTCGACTTTCTGGCCGGCGATCACGCCGCCTATCTGGCAGACCGCATTGAAAGCCGATTCGGTGCCTTCAAAAAAGGCAAAAGCATCGGCGTCATCGATCATGGTGCCGATGAGCGTGAATTGATCGATTTTAGGCGCTTCCTCGCGAACGATTCTAGGAGCGGAGGGCCCTTTCCGATTGGGATTAAAAATGTTTCTTTCCAAGAGGATCGAAAATTGCTCAAAGCCGGCCGTTTGGGCGGTTTGAGAGGGCAGATCTTCGCCGGAGGCGATCGTCGCGGCAATCAGGCAGATTACGCTTAAAGTCGCCGGGATGAGGCGGCTGATTTTTCGAACATAGCGGGTCGACGTCGTTTTAGTCATAGTTCATCTTCCAAGATTTGCAGGCCGCTGAATACAACGCCCAGCGTAAGTTTTTCTCCCGCCTCGTCGTTGACGGTGATTTCCACCTGTTCGAGTTTGACGGCGAGAGGATCTTTTTCGAGTTCATAGAGAAAGCGGACGATGTTCGATAAATTTCCTTGAGCTACGGCGCGGCAGTCCAAGGTGATGTAATTTTCCTGGTACTCTTTCCAATTGGGCTTGAACGTCGAAACGGTGATGCCGCTTTCGGTGGCCCAGCGATCGGCCGATTTGAGGACTTGACTCTGCGCCAGAGATTTATCCAAGGGCAGCGAGTTTTCTTTCATCGACTGCCAACGGCGCTGGAGATCTTCTTCGCGATCCATGAGCAGTTTGCCTTTGGAGAGATTCTTTTCCAATTCTTCAATCCGCACCGAGCGATCTTTCCATATATTCAATAAAGGGGTGAACAATATTTTGTCTCCGACGAACGCTCCAAAGCAGACGATGGCCATGATTGTCAAGAGACGCTGTCTTGATTGATTGTTCATCATTCATTCTCTCCTTCCAGCCAGCGGAATTGAAATGCAAATTGCAGAGGCGCATCGCCCTGGATTTGCTGAACCTGCAAATCCGCTACTTGAGGATTGTCTTTCAGATGGTCATGCATTTTCAGCCAGGATGAGTTATTTCGGGCGAATCCCGCGCAGGTGACTTGGGATAGATCTTCGATTTCCACCATCTTGGCCCATACGGAGCCTTCTTCGGGGAAGGCTTCCGTTAGAGTTTTCAATGCGGATAATCCTGTGGCGGAATCGTTGAACCATGGACGAAACTGCTTGACTTTATTTTGGAGATTTTCTACTTCCGCCACTTGTTCCTCGACGGCGCTCCATCGGTTTTCGAGGCTTATCAGGCGAAAATGCTGATAGGCGAAGGCGAGCAGGACGATCAGGAAGATGAGAGCGGCCGCTCCGCCAAAAACGAGATTGCCTTTGGAGGACACCCGCTGCGTGATTTGCTTCAAGCGATCGATTTGCGGAGGGAGAAACTCGAATTCGGACGATTGGCCGATGAGAAGTCGACGGACTGCTTTGTAGAGAGGAATCTGTGTGAGTTTCAGCGCATCGACGTTTTTGACGGCGAGTTCGTCCGCATCGATTTTTGCGGGGGATAATCGAAGATCCTCCAGCGTCGAATTCAAACCTTCATAGAGAGAGCGGATGCGCTCGCCGCCGCCTACGATATAGATGTCCCGGATTCTCGGGCGAAGATTGGGCGATAATTGGCCGAGGGAGATTCGAATTTGGCGGGCGATGTCGGATAGAGTCGCCTCATTATCCAACTCTTGATCGTGCCGGTCGATTTCGAATCGGCGCAGCATAACCACGCCGCCGCCGCCCCAGATCATGAATTCGATGCATGTATCCTTGGCGTGCATGAAAATGGCGCCATGGCTGGATTTTCTGTCATCCAAAGAGGCGATGCTGATCGTTATGCTGAGAAGCCGCAAATTCGCCGCTTTGAAAATTTTTTGCAGAATCTGCGTGTGGTTGCTTGTCATGGCGGCGAAAGTGGCCAGTTTTTGATTGCCCGGCGCTTTATAGCGGGAAAGCGAAAGAGATAAATCTTCCACGGAAAACGGGAAGCCGTTTTCGGCCTGCAGGCGAAGATAATCCTCTTCGTCCTCCGGAGAGAGTTCCGGCAGTTCGATGGGATGCGACATCACCCATTGCAGGGGGACGCAGACGATGCATCGTTTTTCCTGAATTTTCAACTGATCCAGGTGATTGCGAATTTCCCGGCCGACCAGTTCGGGTTCGTGGTTCAGGGGATCGAGCGATAAAGGGACCATGGCGACATGCTTGACGACATGGCCGCTTCCGTTTCGCGCGACGGAGACGACAGTCATTCGTCCCTCGTCTAGTTCGATGCCGAGTAGTGATTTATAGGACGAGTTGCGTTTGCTCATAACTCCTGAGACTCCTTCAGGTCATGCAAATCCATCCGTACTTCCCGCCCCAGCGCCCATCCGAATCGAGATAAATCCCGCCGGTAGCGGACGACAGGATCATCTTCGCTGACGTCGATGACAAATTGCATGCGTCTAAATCCTTTGCCTTGATGTCCAACCGCCATGATGTCGGCGGTGTACTGATAACTTTTAACTGTGATGAAGGGGCCGGCTTGGATGGCTTGCTCTTCTTCTAATACCTCTGCCAGCCAGGCGATCGAATCCAAACTGTTTGAGTGCGAAGATCGATACTGGACGACGGCGGCGGCGTTTTCGGATCCGATGCCGGGGATGCAGGCGAGAACTTCCTCCGGCGCCGTATTGATATTGATCAGTCCTTCGAGGTATTCATCATCCGAGGTGGAGATTTCATCGTCGATTTCCGCGAATTCCTTGGCGGTCATGCCGCTGCGGATGTAAAATTCGAGGAGGCTGGAAAATTCGCCTTGGGTTGGAAGCGCTTGTTGAATTTCCTGAGCGCGCTCCTCGCTGAATTTTTCGGTCAGCAAATCAACCAGTTCCTGGGCGATTCCTTGTTGGCCGGCGCTTGGGCCGGAGGAAGCGGGCGGGCCCTGCGAGGCGCCGGCGTCGGTTTGAGAAGAATCGGCGCTGTTTTCGTTTATATTGATACGTTCCGACGATTCGCTGTTGAGATTGGGTTCGCGGCTGAAAACGGTGACGAATTCAATGATGCCCCGGTCGAGTTCGCCGTCCTGATCGTCGCTCGGTAGGGATCGGTCTCCGTCGTTTTCATTGGGATCCAACAGTCCGTTGCGATTGGCGTCTTCGCCATACAAAATATTCCAGGAAGCGCCTTTTAGAAGATTGAGTTCGTCGATGGATTCAAAAGGAGCATTTTTGCATTCATATTTGACCGTTTGGCGCTGATAGGCGCTCGATTCGGCGCCGTTTTCGGTTTCGTCGCTGTCTTCGTCTCGCCAGTCGATGATGGCGGCGGCTAATTCTTCCGTCATATTGGGAAGACTCTCAAGCATTTCCTGAGTCGCCGTGTTTAGGTTGAGTTTGGAACTTTCATCGATGAAGCCGAAATAAGGGTCGTTGTTGGAGGTATTCGAAGGATTCCTGCCCAGAAGCCAAAAGCAGCCTCCGTCGACTACGGCCCAGTTGGAGGCAAAGTCGGCCGGATCCGGCATCTGGCCTGATTCTTCGTTATTTTTTAAGATATGAAACGAATATTGAAGAGCGCCTTCGATGATTTTTTCGGCTTGATAACCAGCCAGGGTATTGATGGAAGCGCGGTACTCGAGCATCATCGAATGACCGAAAAACAGGGCGGCGCCGACCAATCCCACGGATATCCACAAGATGATAATTAACACGAAGGCTTGTTCCGATTGATTTCGAGTCGGGGAAGAATTCATCGCCGTGCGGTTCATGATGGATATCCTCCCGAGGCGGAAAGATCGGTTGAAGTCTCCGATTGTTCCTCCTCTTCCTCTTTTGGCTCGACCAAAATCGGTATGAGCAGCTCGTAGGGATAAACAAGAGGATTTTTCTCAGCCTTGAGATCTTCTTCGTCCTGATGGAGGTTGGGTGAGTAATACAGGCGGACTCGAACGGCCGCCGGCAGGGGCGATTCCTCCTGTTCGGTCGAATCCCACGAATCGTACCAGGACTGGCCGTCATAATAAGTGATTTCGAAATGGTAAACGCCTTTCAAGAGAATCTCATATTCGGCATTCTTTTCCTCATTCGCGTCCGAATCCGATAAGAGGTTCCGCGAGATTCTCCGCACGAGGTACATCTCTTCGTAATCGTCAAGATCGCGCCCGCGCTCCAAGGCGTAGGAGACTTTTTGAATATCGCCCCATGGATATTCCTCCAGGATGATGCCCGTCGTCGTATGCATTTCGATGGAGTCCTGACGAAATTGGCTTTTGCCGCCCTCTTCGCCGTATAACGCTCCGCCTAAATAATCGCTGGGGGCGGCGATATTTTCCAGATCGCGCTGCAGAGCGGTTAATGCGTATTGGACGGGATGCTTGACTTGCAGCGTTTTTTCGGCGTTCTCTCGAAGGGAAAAGGCGCCGTGAAGAAGCGAACTGACGGCGAGCAATAAAATGGCGCACATGATCGTGGAGACCAACACTTCGAGAAGCGTGAATCCCTTGCGCCGTTCTATAAGCCGTGTTGTTGAGCTGGCCATTGTTCACTATTCCGAATCGTCCATCAAGGTGCTCAGTCGGACGTTGTAAGTTTGCTGCTGCACTTCGAAATAAACAGCGACCGTTACGAGTTTCATGTCGTCGACTGTCCAGTTCTCCGTCGTCAATACCCAGCTGTACATCGGCCAATCTTCGCCGAAATCGCCTTTGCCGCTTCCATACTCCCACTGCTCCGAGATTATCATTTCATTCAGTTTCAAGTCGGCCAATCGCGCGGCTTCCATGGTGCGGTCGGCGACGGCGCCCGCACGATTAGCCAAGGCGATGCCATGCAGAGCCGTCGGGATCACAAGGGCGACAAACACCATGGATGCAAGAATCTCGGCGAACGTGAATCCGGCTTGACGGGGCCGGGGGGGGCGTCCGCTATTTTTCTTTTTTAATCCATGATCTATGGAAAGACCGCTGCCGTTCATAATCTTTTTGATCCACGATTTCATAGCCGTCTCGATATTCTTTTTGGACGATATAAAGAGGATTCTCGTCTTCTTTTTTTATCTCGACCGCATATAAACTGCCTTCATCCAATGTTCCATCGGGTAGAAAGACGATCGTCGAGTAGGTCCATTCGTTTTTTTCGATTTCGTCATTGGCGATCAGTTCGAATTCGTAGTCTTCGTCGTAGTCGAATACGATGTCTTGTTCGATATCGGCTCCGCTGTCGTTTTGCGATTCCACATTCACTTCGTAGCCGGCAACCGTAAAAAGGCCGTAGCGTTTGGAACTGGAATCGATTTGAATCTCCAAAGGGACCGAGAGTGAAATCGCCTGGCTTTGCGCATAACGGGTCAAAGCGAGAAATCGCCGCGCTTCCTCCAGAATGGAGCGCCCCTTGAAGAAATTGGACAGAGACGGCGCCGCCAGGGCGAATATCAAGGATAAAAGGGCCATCACGACGATCAACTCAATGAGCGTAAAACCGGATTCGGGAGAGGGGCGGCTCTCCCTATTTGGATGTTTTCCAATTGGTAATGTCATCGTCGGTTCCTGAGCGGCCGTCCGGTCCCATGGAGTAAAGGTCGTATCCGTTTGAATTGTGCTTGCCTGGATTCTCGTAGACGTATTCGTTTTCCCACGGATCGTTCGGGATCTCTTTCATGTAGGGTCCGCGCCAGTTTTTCGCATTGTTGGGCTGTTCCACGAGATCGTTCAATCCGTCGCCGCCTTTGGGATAGAATCCGTTGTCGACTTCAAAGGCATCGAGAACGATTTCGAAATTGGCGATTTGCGTCTGGGCGGCCGTTACTTTAGCCTGCTCCGAACGGCCGGCGAATTTTGGAACGACAATGGCCGCCAAGGTGGCCAGAATCACCAGTACGAGAAGCATTTCAACAAGGGTGAATCCCTTTTGACGGTTTCGGGAGTCGCGACGCTTCTGCGTGTTGTCTTTGATCATGATAAAAATCCTCCAGCGATCTATTACTTGATATAGTCTTGAATGGTAAAGATGGGGATGACCATGCCGATGAAGATGGTTCCAATGAAAGCGGCGATCATGAAGAGCATCACCGGTTCGCAGAGAGCGACGGCCGATTTCAGATTGCGATCCAGATCGCCTTCGGTGACGTCGGCCAGGCGCACCAGTTCATCGTCCAGGCGGCCGGTCTCTTCCGAAACAGAAATCATTTCAACGACCGATCCCGAAAACAACTGCTTGCAGTCGGCGATGCTGGAGGCCAGCCGGTCGCCCTGCTTCACCCGTTCGATCGAATCGGAGACGGCGTCAACCAGGACCTGGTTTTTGATCGAACGGCGGGCCACGTGCAGCGCTTGAATGAGAGGCACGCCCGCTTTCAACAGCGCGCCCAGCATGCGGCAGAAGCGGGACATGGCGAATTTGGCGGAGAGCGGGCCTAAAACGGGTATTTTCAATAACCACTCATCCCATTTTCGCTTGCCCTGTGGCGAGTTCAGCCAGTTGCGAAGTCCGAAACCGGCGAGGCCGGCGCCGATGGCGACAAAGATACCATAGGATCGAACCAAATCGCTGCATCCGACAATGGCTTGGGTGATCCAAGGCAAAGACGCTCCGAATCCGGAAAAAATGGATTGGAAGCGCGGGATGAAAAACACAAGCAGAAAGATCAAAACCGAGATGGCTAAAACCAGGAGAACCGACGGGTAGAGCAGCGCCGCCAGCACTTTGGCGCGCAGATCTTTTTCGCGCAGTTGAAAATCGGCGATTTGGCCAAGGACGATTTCGAGAAAACCGCCGGTTTCGCCGGCCTGCACCATGGCGACGTAGACGCG
>JAFGTC010000117.1 GCA_016934335.1 Candidatus Omnitrophota bacterium
GCGTATATCTACGGCATCGTCGTGGGCAACTATGATTGGATCGGCTGCATCCCGGTCATGGTGATTTGCGGCTTCGTTTTCATTCCTTATTTTTGGAGGTCGAATGTCTACACCATCCCTGAATTTTTAGGGAAGCGATTCAATCTGGGAGTTCGCACCATCGTGGCGTTGATCTGGGGCGTTTTTCTGGCCTGCAACCTGGGCATCATGCTATACGCCACCGCCGTCATGATGAATACCATGCTCGATTGGCCGATTACATACTCCATTGTGATTTCGGCGGTGATCATTGGATTGTATACGCTGATCGGGGGATTGACGGCGGTTGTATATACGGACGTGGTTCAATGCGTCGTGATGATGCTGGGCTGCGCCTTTGTATTGGCGTTTGGATTATTCAAGGCCGGCGGGATCGGTTCGTTTGTCGATACGGTTCACGGGCTCGGCGATCATTACAAGGATCATTTCCATCTGATCCTTCCGGTCGATACTTCGACGCCGCATCCATGGACGGGCATTTTGCTGGGATTGGGCATGGTTCTCGCGCCGGCGTATTGGTTCGGAAATCAGGCCATCCTGCAGCGCTGCCTGGGCGCGCGGTCTGAATTCGAAGCCAAAGCCTCTTTTATGTGGGGCGCGATTCTTAAAACTTTTATACCGTTCATTATGGTGGTGCCGGGCATCCTCGTTCTGACTCACAACACAACCATTCCCGCCGATCAGGCGGATTACGCTCTGCCCAGTTTGATTCGCGACATTCTGCCCACCGGAGTTTTGGGGATCTTTTTCGCCGCATTTCTGGCGGCGCTCATGTCCAGCGTCGATTCCTGTCTGAACTCGGCGGCCACGTTGTGGACGAAAGATATCTATCAGCGCTTCTTCAAACCGGACGCCGACGAACATCATTATCTGAACGTCGGGCGCATCTTGACGGTTATTTTTGTCGTTTGGGGAGTATTTTTCGCCATCTGGATTCAGAATAAATCGGCGAGCATTTATAACATCATTCAAACTCTTTTATCATTGTTCCAGGGGCCCAGTTTGATGCTTGTGCTCTTGGGCGTTCTCTGGCGGCGTACGACCGGAATCGGGGCTTTGATTGGATTGATCTGCGGCCTGATTTGTTCGACAACATTATTCTTGACGAACATCTACGCCAGTGAGCCGCTCTTCAAGATCGAAGAGCCTTTTCTCTTCATCGCCTTCTGGTCGTTTGTGGTCTCCATGGTTATTACGATAGTGATCAGCCTGTTGACTCCTCCGGAGCCGGAAGAGAAATTGATCGGTTTGGTGTATCGTTACGAAAGGAGATCCAACCATGCAAACGCTGGCTGATTGGATGGCTTCCATTCTCCGCGTACCGGGGGAGGCGCTGCGGGAATTCACATTGCAGATTCCTCTTTCGGCGGCGAAGGGCATTTATATTTTCTACTATGTGATTTTGATAATTTGGGTGTTGAAAATGCGGAAATCGGAGGTTGTCGGCGATCTGCCGGGAAAGAAAACGCCCATCAATTTGCGTCCCTACGCCGTTGTCGCATTGATTGGGCAGATTGTCATCTATTTGATTTTTTAGATTCATCTAAGAAAATTGAAGAGTACGATCTTTACTTGAGGATAGTCAAAGAGCGTAATGGAAATTCGCCGACGCCGGCGGAGAGATTTCGGGCGAAGTTCTGAACCTGCTAGTTTTTTCATTTCAATTGATCCAGCGTAAAATATCGCGAACTGGCGACGTAGCGATCTTTCTTTTTTTTAACGACAACGTAATTGACCATAAATTGTTTGAAATGTTCGGCGAACCATCCCCATCGTCCCAGGGTAGTCATAAAAAAACGCAGCGCTATCAGTTTCCAAGTCGTCATATACATCGTCATGGCCTTTTTCTTATGAGATTATAAAATAATGCATGGATCATCCTATGCGGATTCTAGTTTACTTTTATAGGCAGGAATGTAAATTGCCTGATTAGAGAGAACCGATCTCGTCATTTCTCCATGCTGCACTTTAGCGCACATGCATACACATTCTTTCTATATTTTGCTACTTTATCCAAAAAAAGCCATCAAGAATAGAAAAGGAATGCTATGAGTTTCAATCATCTTTCCCAAGAAGAAGAACAGTGGGCGTCAGATGCTTTGAAAGGGCTTTCTCTCGAACAAAAAGTCGGGCAGATCTTTTGTTCCATGATGATGAATTCTTTGTCTATGGAAGAGCAAATCGATGAATATGCTTTGCGCATCCGCCATGAAGCGCAAACGTATTATCCCGGGGGTTATTACTTAAACCGCTGTTATCTTCCGACAACCTCCGTCCTGTTGAATCGCTTGCAGGATATCGCCAACATTCCTCTTCTCATTTGTGCGGATATGGAGGCGGGTGCGGGCGGCGGATTGGGAGGCGTCATCGCCCCCGGTTTGACCGTTTTTCCGCCCGCCATGGGAGTCGGGGCCGCCGGATCGGAGCAGTATGCTTATCAAGTCGGTTATTGTACAGCCTGGCAGGCTCGAACGATCGGCGTCAATTTTATTTTTGCCCCCTCGTTGGATGTCAACAGCAATCCCGATAATCCGATCATCAACGTTCGGTCGTTCGGAGAAGATCCGGAATTGGTTTCTCGATTGGGCGCCGCCTACATCCGAGGCGTTCAAGACGGAGGCGCGGCGGCCTCCGCCAAGCATTTCCCCGGCCATGGAGACGCCTCGGTAGATTCGCATATTCAACTCAGCGTCGTGACCGGCGGCCGTGAGCGGATCGATCGGGTCGAGTTGCCTCCTTTTCGCCGGGCGATCCAAGAAGCGGGCGTCTATTCCATCATGACCGCTCATGTGGCGGTCCCCGCCCTGGAGCCGGACGCTCAATGTCCGGCGACGCTTTCGAAAATCATTCTCCAGGATTTGCTGCGGGATGAAATGGGGTATGACGGATTGATCGTCACGGACGCTCTTCTCATGGGGGGGATCACTCGTCACTTTTCACCGGGCGAGGCGGCTGTGCGCGCATTTCAAGCCGGCGCCGATTGGCTGTTAATGTCGCCCGATTTCGCCGCGGCGCATCAAGCCGTCTTATCAGCGGTTCAATCCGGCGTTATCTCGATGGAGCGGCTGGATGAATCGGTTCGGCGAGTTTTGGCCGTCAAAGCGAAGATCGGTCTGCATCATCATGAACGCGTTTATCACGAAAGCCTGCAGAATCTCGAGGAAATCAACGAATACCCGACTCGAATCAGCATGGCCGTATGCGACGATGCTGTGACCCTCGTTCAAAACGAGGGCGATTTGCTGCCTCTATCCGGCCGGGAAAAGATTTCTGTTTTGATGCTCTCCGATTCCAAGGATGAGTTTTACGACGACGGCTATGCCTTTTTTTATGAAGTACAGTCCCGCTGCCAGGATGCAGTGGAAACTCTCTCTGTATCTCCCGACGCCTCCGATAGTTTGTTGGAAGCCGCGCGGCGAGTCGTCGATCGATCCGATGTCGTTCTCATCGGGTTGGTCGTTAATGTTGTACCTGAAAAAGGCTCCGTCGAACTGCCGGACAAGTTCGCGCCTCTGATCGAATACGCCGTCGGAGCGGAAAAATCCGTGGTCATAATATCGTTTGGGAATCCTTATCTGCTGCGCCGTTTTCCTACCGTGAAAGCCTACATCTGCGCCTATGGTTATTTTGATCTGATGGCGGCCAGCACGGCGCAGATTCTATTCGGCGAGCGCATTCCCCATGGGAAACTTCCGGTGCAAATCCCGGGGATTTGCGAGGCGGGCGCCGGTCTATCGTTTTAGGAAAAGTGGACTTGGATATATTTTACCTCTCACTCAGTTGTGAGGATTGGATGCGTTAATCGCACAAATCGTTGAGAGGGGACTGCAAAGAGAGGCGTTTCTCTTGAAGCGGCTGGAGTTTATCGATAAGATCGACTATGGGAGCGGAGTCTATCTAAGAACCACCGGATTAGCCGTTTTATCCCGTCTCCGATTTCCAGCCAAGGGAGGCGATCTATTCGAAGCGAATCGGTTACGCCGATTGGAAAATCGAATGAGATCGAATGATCTATTTTGATATGAAGGAGATTGGTACATCGAATGTTTATAGCAACGAATGGGCCGGGTGACCTTCTGTTTGTTACCTGGGCGCCTGAATCCAATGTGGAGCCTCTCGACAAAATCTTGAAAGATGGAATGCAGGAAATTACTGATTTTTTGCATTCCAATGAGGCGATTCTTCTGAACGAGAGAATCTATGGGGATGCGGCCTCCCTGGAAGCCGCCGTAGATATTCGCCGCGCGATTTTCAGGGAAAACGGCGTTTCCGGCGAAATTTATCCTACCTGTATAGAAGGTCGTCCCTGCAGGGGGAGCGGCGTGGCCGGCATTCATGCTATCGCCGTCCAGCCGGCTGAATCCTCTACGCCGGCGACGTTGAGTTGGCAAGATCAACAATGCGGTCGATTGGTGAAAGGTCGAGACGCTCACTATTTAGCCTTATCGGATGTGGGTCGATTGGTGCGCCAAGTCGGGCGAGAGCGTCCGGAAGAAGAAGCCCGAAAAACGTTTGAAGCCGTTGAATCTTTGTTGAAGCAGGCGGATTGGTCGTTTAACGAAGTACGGCGGACCTGGTTTTATCTTCATAATATTCTGGATTGGTACAATGAATTTAATCTTGTGCGCAATACGGCGTTCAAGCGGCTGGGTTTGTTTAATGGGAATCCTTTGAGCGCTATTCCGGCGAGTACAGGAATCCAAGGACGCAATGCGGACGGCGGCTGGTGTACGCTGGATCTTCTGGCGATGCGCGCATTGAACGGCCGCGCGTTCGAGGCGAAGCGGGTGGTGAATCCCAAACAGAACGAAGCGACAGAGTATGGTTCGGCGTTCGCCCGCGCGTTAACGGTGAAAACGGATCGTTGTCAATATGTGTTTGTTTCGGGAACGGCGTCGATTGACGAGCACGGGCGAAGCGTGCATGAAGGGGATTTTGAGCGGCAAACCATACGCACCCTGGAGAATGTCGAAGCGCTGTTGGATGCGGCCGGCGCCAAGATGAGCGATGTCTGTCAGGCCACTTCCTTCGTGAAGCGCCCGGAGGACGTCGATTCGTATCGCGCGATAGCGAAGCGGATGGGCGTCGAAGCCCTGCCGGCGGTTTGCACTTTGGCGGATGTGTGCCGGGATGAATTGCTGTACGAACTGGATGCCACGGCGGTGATTCCTTGTTGAGCGACTCAAGAATTTTGAAATAAGAATTTATGGATAGAGGTAAAGAACCGGCAGCGCCGAACGACAAATGAGTTTCAGCGAAATATGAAAACACTCGCGAATCCATTAACCCGTCGAGGGTTGGGGAGGAATGGATGTGAGCGGTTTTGGACGGTGTTCGCGGCATGGATCCTAATCCTGGCGACAGGCGTTGGTCTTTGTCTCGCGGATGCCGCGCCTGATCTTGTCTTCGTTCAAATTCCCGCCCAATCAGAACCGTCTCTCCGGCCGGAGGGCGTGATCTATCTTCCATCGGATCGTTATGTTGACGGCATGCGAATTGTGCGTTTATCCGCCGATTCGAAGGGGGAAGCTATGCCGCTCACGCCGGAATTCGCATCGGCCTGTGATCCGGCGGTTTCGTTCGATGGGAATCACATCTTATTTGCCGGGAAAAAGTCGGAGGAGGATTATTGGCAGATATGGCGCATGAATCGAGACGGAGGCGGCAAAAAACGAATCATCTCCCGCGACGGAGACTGCCTTTCGCCGCTATATGTAGGATGTCTATTTCATCTGAACGATGAAGGTCCGAGCGACCAGCTGGCGTATATCAGCTCGGAAGCCGGGGGGGCGAACGAGTATGGAGTCGGCCCTTGTTATTCGCTTTACGCCGCCGTGCAGGACGGCAGTTTCTCAACGCGCATAACGTTCAATCTAAGTTCTGATTTTGATCCGGACGTGCTGCCGAACGGGCGAATTGTGTTTACGAGTTGGCGCCGTTCGGCGATGGAAAATTGGCCCTTGGGTTGTTTTGGGTTGATGGCGGTCAGCAACGATGGAACGGATATGCTGCCTTATTACGGGAATTTGAGCGCTCCCCCATTCAAGGGAATGGCGAGAGTCGCGCCGCAGGCGGGCCGGATGTATTTCGTCGAATCGGAACAATCGAACTGGTTGGGCGGGGGGGATCTGGCGTATGTGACTTTGCGGCGCCCGTTGAAAACGCACGCCGTGCTTTCGTCTGAGGAAGCCGGATTGTTCGCCAATCCCTGTCCTTTGCCGGACGGCGGATTGATCGCTTCTTACCGGCGGATCGATAAGCAGGGCGGTTGTTATGAACTTTATCGCATCGATCCGGATTCCGGCGACCGGCGGGAAATCGTTTATGCCGAAGAGGGGCTGCATTGCGTGGATGCGCAAGTCTTGGCGCCGCATCCTCGGGTCAAAGGGCGTTCGTCGGTCGTCGATCTGGAAAAAGAGACGGGCGTTTTCTTTTGTTTGGACGTTTATAACAGCGATCTCCCTGAGGTGAAGAATCTGGCGCGGGGAACGGTGAAGAGTCTGCGCGTTATTGAAGGACTGCCGGTCATGCGCAATCTGCCGCGCGTTCTGCTCGGGTCGCCTCCATTCGAGTTTGCCGGCGCGGGCGCCAATCACTATACGGCGACGCCGTTTGCGGCGAAGCGGATTGTCGGTTTGGCGCCGGTCGAGGAAGACGGTTCGTTTCACATCGAAGTTCCCGCCCAAATTCCAATCGCTTTTCAGTTGTTGGATGAGAGGGGAATGGCCCTGGCGGAGCAGCGCAGTTGGACATGGGTCGTCCCGAAAGAGAAGCGAGGCTGCATCGGGTGCCATGAGGATCGGGAATTATCGCCGCCTAATCGGCTGGTGAACGCGGTAGTGCAAAATGCCCGCCGCTTGACTTTGCCTCCCTCGCGTCGCCGGATGGTTGATTTTGTCCATGAAGTGAAGCCGATCCTGGAAGCCAAATGTTCGGGGATGGGCTGCCATTCTCCCGGTCAGGCTCAGCCCGAATTGGATTTTGAACGGCTTGTGGAGCATCCGGACGAAGGGGCTCTCTTCCCGGCGGCGTACGAATCATTGCTGTCGCCGATCCCGGGGCGGCCTAAGGAGCGATACGTCAAACCGGGCGGCGCCAAAGACAGCCCGTTGATCTGGCAAATTTTGGGAGAGCGCACAGGAGATTCAGACTATAGCGGCGTGATTTCCGTTATGCCGCCCTCGGCGCCGTTAACCGGCGTAGAGAAAATGCTGTTGATCGAGTGGATCGATTTGGGGGCGATGTATAATATCCGGGATATCGCCAATGCGGTTGATTTAAGGGACGGCGCATCAGGTGAAAAATAAATGAATGAGCGCATGCGCAAGTTAATGCTTCTTTTTATGACGGTTTTTATCCCGGTCGGCGGACCGGTTTGGAGTCAGCCGAATTTTGTTCCCCATATGACGGATGTTACTAAGCAAGCAGGCGTCTTGTTTCAGCATAGCATCGGCGATCCCGATATGAGCAACATCGTTGAATCAACGGGCGCCGGATGCGCGTTTTTCGATTATAACGGAGACGGGCATTTGGATCTTTATCTGGTCAACGGCAGTTACGATCCGATCATCAGCCATCCGATGGGGCGGCGAAACGCAGATAAGTTGAAAAACGCTCTGTATCGCAATAACGGCGACGGGACGTTTACCGATGTGACGGATCAAGCGGGCGTCGGGCACAAGGGCATTGGAATGGCGTGCGTATCGGCGGATTACGACAACGACGGGGATGCGGATCTGTTTGTGACGAATTACGGGCCGAATGTGTTTTATCGCAACAACGGCGACGGAACATTTACCGACGCGACCCGCGAAGCGGGGCTTGAAAACGATCTATTTGGAATCGGGGCGACATTCTTCGATTACGATCAAGACGGATTTCTCGATTTGTATGTGGGGAATTACGTCTCGTATGATCCTGACTATCGATATTACTATGCGGCGGAATCGTTTCCTGGACCGCTTGCGTATAAAGGACAGCCCGATGTTCTTTATCACAATCGCGGCGATGGAACTTTTGAGGATGTGACCGAGAAAGCCGGCGTTTATAATCCCGAAGGCCGGGCGATGGGGATTTCGTCATGCGATATCGACAATGACGGCGATATGGATGTTTTCGTCTGCAACGACGCCATGGAAAATTATATGTATCAAAACAACGGCGACGGAACCTTTACCAACGTCGCCATGCTGACGGCGACCGGCTTTGGTCAGAATGGCGAGGCGACGTCGGCGATGGGGCCGGAGTTCGGCGATTTTAATTTGGACGGCCTTCTCGATCTGCTGGTGCCGGATATGAATTACGGGTGTTTGTATAAGAATACCGGCGACGGATTGTATGAGGAAATGAGCGCCCAGATGGGATTGGCTTCCGTGCTGGGCCAGTACGTCAGCTGGTCGGGGAATTTCTTTGATTTCGACTGCGATGGATTTCTTGATATTTTGATAGTTAACGGCAATGCGCATCATCTGGAGCCGGAGGAAGACTGCATATTCTGGAATGACAAGGGGCAGCGTTTCATCGATATCTCCGCCCAATGCGGGCCGGATTTTCAGGATAAATTCGTCAGCCGCGGATCGGCGCTGGGCGATTATGACAATGACGGCGATCTGGATGCGTTGATCCTCAATATCAACGACCGGGTCAGACTGCTGCGCAATGACGGAGGAAATCGCAATAACTGGCTGATGATTGACGCCGGGGGAGCCCGCAGCAATCGCGACGCCGTGGGCGCTCGAATTCGGGTTACCGCTGGAGGCTTCACCCAGACGCGCGATGTGATGAGCAGTTCGGGGTATCTCTCGCAAAGCGATCATCGAGCGCACTTTGGGTTAGGCCAATTAAACAAAGCCGAGAAAGTGGAGATCCGCTGGCCGAACGGAGGCGTGCAGACGCTGACCGACGTTTCCGCCAATCAAGTGTTGAAAATACAGGAGCCTTAGCGCTTCGAATAGTTGGTTCCAGCAAAACGATTCGGAGAAGTTTCTCTTACTATTATGATCATCTTTCGTTTTTGACCTCCTCCGGAGCGTTGCGCATAAAAGGCAATGATGGACTATCCGCCGTTAGGAGCATGGAGGTTTACGATGTTTTGGAGAGGCGTTCTTGGGGGAGGGATGGTTGGATTTCTTTTTGTCTTCGCCGCGGTTCAACCGAATGCGGCGGATCGATTCTATGTGGGAGAGAAGGCCTGCCGCGAATGCCACCATAATGCGGGCCATCGCAATCAATTCAATGTATGGCATCGCAGCAAGCATGCCAGAGCCTATGCCGCGCTGGCCATGCCCGAATCGAAATCGATCGCCGAAATTTCCGGAATAGACGTCAATCCTTTTGACAGCCCCATTTGTTTAGGATGCCATGCCACAGCTTCGGATGCGGAAGAATGGGAGCGGGATGAGGTTTTCTATCTGCAGGACGGAATTCAGTGTGAGTTTTGTCATGGGCCGGGCAGCGAGTATATGGAAGACGATATTATGCGTTCGCCGGAACTGGCGATGATGGCGGGGCTCAAAATGCCGGGAGAAGATTTATGCATGATTTGCCATGTGGATAAGGGATCGCACATGGCGGTTTTGAAAACCCAAAAGTTTGATTATGAAGAAGCCATGAAAGAAATCGGTCATCCCGGCAAGGGCGGATTGATTCCTGAAAAACAAGAGGAACCGGCGGCTTTGCTGGATGGGCCGAAATATGTCGGCGTCATGGCCTGCGCGGAATGTCATCAACGCGAAGAGCAGGGATACGTTTTCAGCCGGTGGCGGCTCTCCCCCCATGCGGAAGCCTATACGGTTCTTTCTACGGAGAAAGCCTGGAAGATCGCCGAAGAGCGGGGCGTCGAGGGGAATCCCCAGGAAGCCGGCGAATGCCTGAAATGTCACACAACCGGATACGGCGAACCGGCGGGCCGTTTTATGGAGACCTTCGATCCGGTGATGGGCGTTCAATGCGAGAGTTGTCATGGCCCCGGCAGCGAGTATATGCCGGAAGCGGTGATGCTCGACCCGGTCGCGGCGCAGCAGGCGGGATTGTGGAGCGTGAGCAGGGAGACCTGCCTGAAATGTCACCCGGAGGAATCGCAGGGCGAGCCGTTCGACTATGAGGCGGCAGTTCGAAAAATCGCTCACGGCAAATCTCTTAAGGAGCAGACTTCGTCGGCCATAGAGTATAAGACGCCCTTCAATATTGTCGTTTCGCGGGATGGGCGCCGCCTTTACATCGCCTGCGAAGGATCGGACAGCCTCATTGCGTTGGAAGCGGAGACCGGCGAGATCCTGGCGGAAGTGGACGTAGAGAATCTGCCTCACGGAGTGTGTCTTTCGCCGGATGAGAAGCGAATTTATGTAAGCAACCGCGGGACGGATACGGTTACGGTGATCGACGCTCATACATTCGAAGTGATTGACGTCTTCAAGACGGGCGACGAACCGCATCAGATGGCGACCAGCGCGGATGGCGGCCGCCTTTATGTCGCGAATGCGGGCTCTTACGACGTCTCTATCTTCGATGTGAAGACCGGCGAGGAAATCAAGCGTCTATCCGCCGGCCGCGGCGCCTGGGGAGCAGTGCGATCGCCGGACGGGGAATCCATATATGTAACCAATAATCTCTCACATTTTGTAAAGTTTCGCGCGCCTTCCCTTTCTGAAGTGACCGTAATTGAAACCGGCCGCGATTATATCGACCGCCGCATCTTCATTCCGGGGGCCAATCTTGTGCAGGGAATCGACATCTCTCCCGACGGCGAATTCGCTTTAGCGACTTTGGTGCGGACGAAAAATCTGGTTCCCATGACCCGCGTCATACAGGGATGGGTCATGATCAATGCGCTGGGCGTCTTGTGGAAGGACGGGCGCGTCGATCAGCTGCCGTTGGACGAGCTCGACAACGGATTTGCCGATCCCACGGACGTCAAGATCACGCCCAATGGGAAATATGCGTATATAACCGGCGGAGGGATCAATGCGGTCGCAGTCCTGGATATCGAAAAAATGCTGTCGGTTCTTTCCCACGCCTCCGAAGAAGAACGAAAAACTGTGCTGCCCAATCATCTGGGTGTTCCAACGGAATATATATTGAAGCGCATCCAAGTCGGCGTCGGGCCTCGCGGTTTGGCTGTTTCGCCGGACAGCCGTTTTGTCTATGTGGCGGATGCGCTGGAGGACTCTGTGTCGGTGATCGACGTTCAGCGGCAAGAGCGAGTTAAAGTGTTTGATCTGGGCGGGCCGAAAGAGATTACATTGGCGCGCAAGGGAGAGCGCATCTTTCATAGCGCGGATATTACTTATGGAACGCAATTCTCCTGCCATTCCTGTCATCCGGACGGGGGCATCGACGGCATTACGTACGATATCGAGCCGGACGGGATCGGGATTAATCCGGTGGACAACCGCACATTGCGGGGCATTCTGGATACGGCGCCGTTCAAATGGGAAGGCACCAATCCATCGTTGAGCCGGCAGTGCGGGCCGCGGCTGGCGGTGTTTTTTACGCGCATCGATCCATTCACGCCGGAGCAGGTGAAAGCGTTGGATCATTATATTTGCACCATCCCGCGCAATCCCAACCGCTATCGCGTAGGGGATGAACTCACTCCGGCTCAGAGACGCGGCAAGGAAATCTTCGAACGCACGATGGATAATGCGGGGAATTCTATTCCCAAAGAGAATCAATGCGCTTTTTGTCATCCGGCGCCCTATTTTACACGCCGACTTGTTTTCGATGTGAGGTCGTCGTCGCATCTGGATACAAATCGGGATTTTGATATTCCCCATTTAAATAATATTTATGAAACAGCGCCTTATCTGCATGATGGCCGAGCGGAGACGTTGGAAGAGATCTGGACGACCTTCAATCCCAACGATACGCACGGCGTTACCAACGATATGACCAAAGATGAATTGAAGGATTTGATAGAATATCTGAAAACTCTGTAATGGAACGCCCTGAAATGGGGAGGAGTCGCCATGAAAACATGCTTCATCATGCTGCTATTCTTGACGCCGGGATTTCTTTCCCTGGCGGGGGAGGAAGCGCCCGTTCTGGCCGGCGAGCCTTATGTGTACAAAGAATGGGAAACGTTTTATCAACAGGAGGATGGGCTTCCCAACGATCATATCTTTGCCCTGAAAGTGGACGGCGACCGGTTGTGGGTGGGAACCGAGGGAGGATTGGCGCTGTATGAGGATGGAAAATGGAAATCCTGGACGGAGGAAGACGGACTGCCGTTTAATGTAGTCAGCAGCATCGCCGTCAGCGAAAAAACCGGCGACGTCTGGCTGGCCATGTTCGGCGGCGGCGTGGCAAGGTTCAGCGGCGGGCGGTTTGATCATTATCATCAATTGAACAGCGGCTTGGTGAATGACGTAGTCTATGGAATTACTGTACTCGGCGATGAAGTGTGGGCGGCGACCACCGCCGGCGTGAGTTCTTATAATTTCGTGACGGGCGAATGGGAGATTTTCACGGAAAAAAACGCGCCCATGGAAGAAATATGGTGTTACAACATCGACTCGGCCGGCCATAAAGTCTATGTGGCGGTGTGGGGCGGCGGCATTCTGGAGTGGGACGTCGAAAAACGATATTGGGATGCGCATCATGATCCGGATCGCGAAATGGAGATCGACCTCTACCGCGACGACGGTTTGATCCACATCATTACAACTTCCGTATCCATGAGCGAGGTGATGTGGGCGTCGACTTACTTTGGATTGAGTCGATACGACGGACGCCACTGGCGCGGATATACGAGGCAGGACAGCGGGTTGATCAGCGATTTCATCAATTTCGCCGATGGCCGCGGTGCGGATTCGTGCTATTTGAGCACCGATTTGGGCCTGGCGGCGCTGGTGGACTATAATACAAATACGTGGGTGACTTATAAGCGCGATTCGGAAGACGCCAAGAACTGGACGGCGCATATTATGATCGACAATAACATTATTCGCTCCGTACCGGTTCATTTGACGCTTCCCAATCATTTCATCATCTGTTCGGAATTTCAGGGAAACGATGTGTGGATCGGGACCGGCCATGGATTGGCGCGGGGAATCGGCAAGGGATTTTATGATGGATTAAAAAGAAAAACGGATTGATAAGAATTATAGAATCGCTCGATAAAAATGGATGGAGGATGTCGTCTTTCATTCAAGGAGGATTCAATCATGAAGCGCTTCATTTCAATTCTCTGCCTGACTGCGATAGTTGTTTGCGCCGGCGTGTTTTCTTCCGCCGAGGATGTTGAATGGCGGGAGGATGCATCGCGAGTATGGGATACGACAGAAGTCCGCGGAACCGATCCTGAAATGTTGAAGAAAAATTACGGCCGGACGCCGCATGAATATTTCCCTTACAGTGAATTCAGCGATCCTTACCGACGCTTTTTCCGGGAGCCGCTGCAGTATCGCGGATACGGCCGCCATATCCCGGAGCCGGATCATGTGGACTCCGTGAAAATTGGATTCTTGGGGCCGATCATGAAAACCGTGTCGGTGGCGACGGGCGGCGCATCGCACGAAGAGCCGATGGGGCACAAAATGATGCAGGGGGCGCGGCTGGCCATCGAGCAGGCCAATGCGCGCGGCGGGTATCGCGGCGGCGATATCCCTTTCGAGTTGATCGTTCGCAACGACAACGGGCTTTGGGGCGCCAGCGGCAATGAAATCATCACGCTGGGATATAAAGATAAAGTATGGGCGATTTTGGGAACCATTGACGGCGCAAACAGCCATATCGCTATTCGCGTGGCGCTGAAGTTGGAACTCCCCATGATGAATACGGGAGACACGGATCCCACTTTTATTGAGACCAATATTCCTTGGGTATTTCGATGCATAACGGATGATCGCCAGATGTGTTATTTCCTGGCGGATTATGTCTTTAAAAAATTAGGGATGACGCGCGTCGCCGCTTTGCGAGCCAACAATCGATACGGGCGCATGAGCATCGATGAATTTCGCGACGCCGCCACCCGGCTAGGTCATCCCTTCTTGACCGAATTGAATTACAAAGTCGGCGATACGGACTTTGCGGCGCAGCTTACGCGCATCAAATCGTTGAATCCGGAAGCGGTCATCACGTACGGTGACTGCGAAGAATCCGCGTTGATAGTGAAACAGATGCGTAAAATGGGAATGAATCAGCTCTTTCTCGGCAGCGATCGATTGGTTTTGCCCAAATTCTTCGAGATCGCGGGAGATGACGCCGGTCCGGTTGCGGCGGGCTATCCTTATAATCCGGAGAGCCAAGATCCCAAGTATTTGGAATTCTGCCAGGCTTTTCGAGAGCGCTTTGGCGATGAGCCGGAAACATATGCGGCGCATGCCTATGACGGCATGAGCATGATAATCGAAGCCATCCAGCGCGCCGGCTTGAATCGCGCTCTGATTCGGGATGAACTAGCCAAGGTTACGCATTATCACGGCGTTACGGGAATCAAGGAATTTGATCCTATTTTCAATAATATCAGCGCCGCTTGTTTGGCTTTGGCGGAAGACGGGAAATTCAAATTTTTTACGCGAGAGGAACTTTTAGGCGAATCGGATGCGAAGTTCACTCAAAGCGAATCGGTGAAGACGGAAGGCGAGTAATAATTTGGATATGAAAATTCTTGCGTCTCGCGCTTCTCCACGGAGTCATGGAACGAGCGGAGCGAGGCGGAATATGCATGGTGAAATCATCAACAGGGCTTCACGAGTTGTCGCCCTGTTGTTTTTCTTTTGCGCTGTTTCATCGGCGCAGGAATTATATAGAATGCTGGATTCGCCTCAGCCTTTTACCGGGGCGGAAAGTCAGACAGCCGATTCATCGGAATTGACTGCAGTCCGCATCGGCTTTTTTGCGCCGGGGGAAGATTTCAGCGCAGCGGCCCGTTCGCTGATGCGCGGCGTTTCGCTGGCTGTGGAAACAATCAATGAAAATGGAGGATGCCGGGGGCTGCCGCTCGAGTTGACGCGTCGCTGGGCCGACGATCCTTGGGGCGCGGGATCGAAGGAAATGATCCGAATGCTGTATCGCGATAAAGTCTGGGCCGTGATCGGCTCCATCGGCGCGGAGAGCACGCACATCGCCGAACAGATCGTCACCAAAGCCTACGCTCCTCTGGTCTCTCCCATCGTTTCGGATTCTTCGTTGACGCACATCAACCTTCCCTGGATTTTCCGGCTGCCGCCGGACGATTATGCGCAGGCCCGCGTCTTGGTCGAGCAGGGCGTCAAGCCGATGAATCTTCGCAAAGCGGGATTGCTGACATCGACCGATCATGACGGCCGCTACGCCGCCGCAGAGTTAAAAAAAGTATTGGGCGAGCAGGGGATTGCGCCGGCGTTTCATTTGACCCTCTCGCCTGATGCGGCGCCGTTGGAGGATATCGCCAGGCGGATTCAACGTTTTAATCCGGATTGCCTTATGATTCGATTTCCCGCCGATCGGTTTTCTTCGCTGCTTTCGGCTCTTCAAGGAGCGGGCGTCGATATTCCCTTGTTCGTCCCTTGGATTCCGGGATTGAAATCCGAATTTCTGATTTCAAATTATTCAGGATCAATCACGTTAGTCGAGCCTTTCTCTGAGCCGAAACAGTGCGGCGTCTATCTGAAGTTTATGCGCGATTATATTCACCGATACGGTGAGAAGCCGGACGCATGCGCCGCGTATGGCTATGACGCTCTGTCTCTGATCGCCCGCGCGATCGAGAATGAGGGATTCCAGCGCTCCCGATTGGCGAAGGGAATCCGGGATCTCAGCCGATTTCCCGGCGTCAGCGGCGTCATCGAATGGGATAACGGCGGCGGAAATCTTGGAAAACCGGTAGTCAGGACTTTGTCGCCCCAATAAAATCATTATTTCTCTCCGGCCATTTTTTACATTATTTCTCTCTTTGAACGGAAAGACCGGCGATGGAAAAAATGATACAATAGGGTAACGAAATAAATTGGAGTATTTTTATGGTTGTCCATACCCCAGAACGAAAGGAATCGGCTCATCCTTTTTCTTCGCTGGATTTTTTTGAAGCAATCACCCGCCAAATCATTGAAAACGAATACCGCATATCCCGCGAGGAGGCGGAGCGAATCGGATCGATCGATCTCAGCGATGCGCTGCTGCTGTTTCATTATGCGAAGCGGATTCGAGAGCATTACCGGGGCGATCGAGTCAGCCTTTGTTCGATTGTGAACGCCAAATCTGGCGCCTGTTCGGAAGACTGCGGCTTTTGTTCCCAGTCGGTGCATTTCAAAACCAAGGCGCCGGCGTATGCTTTGATAGAGCCAAGCGAAGTCGTCAAAGCAGCCCGGCAGGCATTGGAAGATGGAGCGCAAGCTTTCAGCGTAGTGATCAGCGGAAAAGGAATCAAAAACGATCAGGAATTAAATGCCATCGGCGAGATTGTCAAAACGGTGCGCCGCGAGGTTGGAATTGATGTGCATGCGTCGGTGGGGATCGTCACAAAAGAGCAGATCGAATACTTAAAAGCATGCGGCGTAACGATGCTGCATCATAACCTGGAAACATCCGAGCGATATTTTCCCTCGATCTGTACGACGCATTCCTACAGGGAGCGGATTCAAACAATTCAAACCGCTCGCGAATGCGGCATGCGGCTCTGCGCAGGCGGAATATTCGGCTTAGGCGAAGATCTGCGCGACCGCATCGACATGGCCTTCGAACTCCGCAAACTAGGCGTCTCCGTTATTCCCATGAATTTTCTGTGCGCCATCGAAGGCACTCCCCTGGCGGGACAATCTCCGCTTCCCCCTATGGAAATATTAAGTATTATCTCGTTGTATCGCTTTATTTTGCCTGATAAAGAAATCAAAATTTGCGGAGGCCGGGATGCCAACCTGCGTGATTTGCAGAGCATGATCTTTTTAGCGGGCGCCGACAGCATGATGATCGGAAATTATTTAACTACGGCGGGACGCGAACCGGAGCGGGATTGGCAAATGATGCGCGATTTGCATCTGCAGTGGAGCGCCCGCGGCGTCGCATCGGAAAAAGGAGACTCGAATAGTGAATGCGAATGATGATAACTTGATTCCTCTGTGCATTACCGAAGATGAAGTGCATGAAGCAATGGTGACAGGCGCTCTGAACGATGCCGGCATTCATCATGTCGTTCAGGGGTATCACGATGAAGCGTTCGACGGTCTCTTCGAACAAACGCGCGGGCATTCTCGAATTTTGGTATTGGAAGATGACGAAACCAAAGCCTTAGAGGCTATTTCCGATATTCCTAATTTTAAAAACGAGCAAGGGGAAGAGGCAGATTAGGGATTCGGCGCCGCTTGCGGGGTGCGTTCAATTACGAGCGATGGAATTCAGGCCGGTTCGTTGGTTCGCAGGCTGTATTTTTTCATGAGATCCTGCAAGTGGCGGCGGCTGATGCCGGCCATGAGAGCTGATTTTGTAACGTTTCCCTCATTGGCCATCAGGAGTTGCTCGAGGTATTGGCGTTCAAAGGCTTCGCGCGCTTTTTGGAAGGTCAGTTCGCTGGGATCGATGAACGGAGCGTGGGGCGCCGGCGCCGCTGTTTGGTTATGCAAATTGGGAAGGTCGTCTACGTCGATTACGCCCGAATCGCGAAGCACCATGCAGCGATGAATCGTATTTTCCAATTCGCGCACATTGCCCGGCCAGGAATAATCCATAAGCCGCTTGAGGGCTTCCGGCGAAACGCCCTCCACCGAGCGGTTCATTTTTTGATTGAACCGGCTGATGAAATGTTCGACCAACAGAGGAATGTCGTCGGTTCGCTCGCGCAGAGTCGGCAGATGAACATCGACGATCGATAATCGGTAATATAAATCTTCCCGGAACGCGCCGGCTTGAACGTGTTCTTTTAAGTCGCGATTGGTGGCCGCTATGACGCGCACATCGACCGGCTTGTTGGTGACGCTTCCGAGACGGCGAATTTCACTTTGTTCGAGTACGCGCAGCAGTTTTACCTGCAGTTCCATGGGCAGATCGCCGATTTCATCCAGCAGGAGGCTTCCTCCGTCCGCCGATTCGAATAAGCCGATTTTGCGTTGATGGGCGCCGGAGAATGCGCCTTTTTCGTGGCCGAAAAGTTCGCTTTCGATCAGTTCGCGGGGCAGGGCGCCGCAGTTGATCGCCAGAAATTTCTCATCGCAGCGGTCGGAGAGGTTGTGGATGGCGCGGGCGACGAGTTCTTTGCCGGCCCCGCTTTCCCCCAAGATCAAGACGGTGCTGTCGGTGGGGGCGACTTTTTTGATCAGGCTGAACAGTTTTTTCATGGGATGGCTGTCGCCGATGATCCCTTCGACGCCCTGCCTCTCCTCAAGTTGTTCGGAGAGATAGCGGGTGCGATCCAGCAGGCGCTTGCGTTCGAGAGCGTTGCTGATGATCAAAAGGACTTCGTCGTTATTGAACGGCTTGGTGATGTATTCATAGGCGCCGCGCTTCATGGCTTGAACGGCGGTTTCAACCGTTCCAAAAGCGGTCATCATGATGACGGATGTGTCGGGCGAGAGAGCCTTGATTTGCTCGAGTATTTCCAAGCCGTCCATGCCCGGCATGCGGATGTCGAGCATGGCGGCGTCCGGGGGGTTCTGGTTGATCAATTTCAGGGCCTCTTCGCCTGAACCGGCGGCATGGACGGTATAACCCTCATCGGTCAGCATGCGCTTGAGGATGTGGCGCATTCCCGGCTCGTCGTCAACTACTAATATGGATCCCCGCCGCAGTTTTCTCATCGTTTGTTCTGCTCTTACGTTTGCTGATTTGAAAAGTCTTACTAAAAGTATATCACAGGAAAGTGGAATCCCGACTCTCGGCTCGATGCCGGGGAGCACATGCCATGGATGTTCTATTTATTTCAGATCAGCCTATAAAAAATCAGCCTGCGCGGCTTGAGGAATGAATGCTATCGCATTCTATTTGGTTTTGTGCTTGACGCGATGTGTTCGTTCGCGCCAAAATCAGTTATATTATAGAATCAGAGAAATGAATTATACAATCCAAAATGGATGCGCCGATAGGTTGTTGTTATGTCGCAAAACAAACTTACACGATCTCATGACGCCATCATCGCCGGGGTTTGCGGCGGTTTGGCGGAATGGCTGGGGTGGCCGGCGGGCCGCGTGCGCGTGATTTATGTTCTCGTATCTTTTTTCAGCGTGGCCTTCCCGGGAATTCTGGCTTATATTATCTTGTGGTTTTTGATGCCTCATCCGGATCGAAAATAAGATTCGTAATTTGGATTTATCCTCCTGCTTTCCACCATGTAATTACCCGCCAGCGAAAAAAAGATCCTTGAATGAATCGATTGTGCGGGATGGATCGCTCCGCCTTCGTCGCATCCGCCTCCTCAAAAAAATAAAAACGCCGTTATAATACCTATTCTGCATTCCCTGCGACTTTCCTGGCGTCATTCGAATAAATCCGCCGCAGGGATGAAATCGATTGTATCGGAGGAATCGCCCGTGCTGGACATCAAATTGATTCGTGAGAAAAAAGAGTGGGTGGAGGAGCAGTTGCGGCGGCGCGAACCGGGATTATCCCTGGATGATATTGTAGCGTTGGACGTACAACGCCGGTCGCTGCAAGCCGAGACCGACGCCATGCGCGCTCGCCAAAATGCCGTCAGTAAAGAGATCGCCCAGCGAAAACAAGCGAAAGATTCGGCGGACGATGTAATGGCGGAAATGAAATCGCTTTCCGATCAAATCAAGGAGCAGGCCGGCCGGCTGCGCGAATGCGAAGAAGAGATGACGGCCCGAGTTTCCGAACTGCCCAACCTTCCTCACGAATCGGTCCCCACCGATATGGATAAAAAAAACAATCAGGTGGTTCGCACGTACGGCGAGAAGCGCCAGTTTTCGTTTACTCCGAAAAATCACTTGGAATTGGGCGAAATGCATCAATTGTTCGATTTTGAGCGAGGGGCGAAAATTGCGGGATCGCAATTCCCGCTCTATCTAGGCTGGGGGGCGGAGTTGGAATGGGCGCTTCTAACGTTTATGCGCGAGCATAACCGGGAGCGCGGCTATCAAGCGGTCATCCCTCCGCTTTTGCTCAACCGCGAAAGCACTTTCACCTCCGGCAATCTGCCCAAATTTGAAGATCAGTTGTATAAATGCAAGGATGATCCATTCTATTTGCTGCCGACCAGCGAAGTGCCGATGACCAGCCTCTATCGCGACGAGATCATCCCGGAGGATCGCCTGCCGCTGTATTACACTTCGCAAACGCCCTGCTTCCGGCGCGAAGCGGGAACCTACGGCGCCGAGGAGCGGGGTTTGGTGCGCGTGCATCAGTTCAATAAAGTGGAGATGTACAAATTCGTCACGCCGGAAACATCCTACGACGAATTAGAAAAATTAGTGAAAGACGCCGAGCATATCGTTGAAATGCTGGGGCTGCATTATCGCACCATGCTGCTGGTGACCGGCGACATCGGCAATCAATCCGCCAAAACCTACGACATCGAAGTCTGGCTGCCCGGTCAGAATTCGTATTACGAAGTTTCGTCCTGCAGCAACTGCGAGGATTACCAGGCGCGGCGCGGAAACATCCGCTGCCGCCCCAAAGACGGCAAACCGCGCTATCTCCATACGCTGAACGGCTCGGGATTGGCCACGCCGCGGCTTTTGATCTCCATTCTGGAAAACAACCAGCATGAGGACGGCAGCATCATCATCCCCGAAGTGCTGCGCAAATATCTGGGCGGCAAAGAGCGCTTGGAGTGCAAATAAAGCAAAACTCATGAAATTGCAAGGAGCGGCCGTATGAAGAAAATTTTCGATGGTGCGATGCGTACAATCACAATATCCGCGATTTCTGCACTTTGGGTGATATTCATTTTTGCGGACAGTGGAGCGGTCGCCGCCGCTGCGAAAAATCCGGCGGATTATGTGGATCCTTTGATCGGAACCTCCACGTCGCGCTGGATGCTTTATCCCGGCCCCAGCATGCCTTTTGGCATGGTCAAACTCAGCCCCGACAATCAAAATCAGGGTTGGAAGGCGGGATATGAGTATACTATCGACAATATCGCCGGATTCAGCCATATCCATTCCTGGGTGATGGGCGGCGTTCTTGTAATGCCGACAACGGGGAAGCTGCAAACGCAGCCGGGCGATCAAGACAAACCCGACGAAGGATACCGCTCTCGAATCAATCATAAAAACGAGATCGCCAAGGCCGGCTATTATTCCGTCATGCTGGAGGATTACGGGATTTTGGCCGAGCTGACGTCGACGACGCGCAGCGGCGTTCATCGATACACGTTTCCTGAATCCGACGAATCGCGCATTCTTTTTGATTTGAAAATTCCGACCGAATATGGATATGATCTGGATTGGGCGTCCATTCGAACCGTGAACGATCGAGAAATCGAAGGGTTTTCCATCCAGCAAACGTATGACGGATTTTCCAGCCTTCTCAATGAATATACCGTCCATTTTGCGGCGCAGTTCAGCAAGCCTTTCAAGGCGTTCGGCGGGTGGGAAAACGACAAGATTCACACGGGCGTGGATCAAGTCTATGGTCACGGCGATGTCGGCTGCTTTTTAAATTTTTCCACGAAAAAAGACGAAGCGATTGTCGTGAAAGTCGGCATTTCCTTAGTCAGCATCGATCAGGCTCGATTGAATCTGAAAAAAGAGACGCAGGAATTCGGCTTCGATTTCGATGCGGTTCGGCGGCAAAACTATGAGACATGGAATAACCTCCTCCGTTTGATCGAAGTAGAGGGGGGCGCCGAGGAAGACCGAATTAAATTTTACACGAACTTTTATCGATCCTATGCCGCGCGCACAATATGGAGCGATGTGAACGGACGTTATGTAGATATGTGCGAACAGATTCGCCAACTCGACGATCCCGACTCGCCCATTTTAGGCTGCGATGCTTTTTGGAACACTTTTTGGAATCTGAATCAACTGTGGGCGCTGGTCACGCCGGATGTCGCCAATCAATGGGTGCGGTCGCTGCTCGAGATATACAAGCATGGCGGATGGCTGCCGAAAGGACCGACCGGCATTGAATATTCGAGCATCATGGTTGCGTCGCACGAGATTCCTCTCATCAACAGCGTGTTCCAAAAAGGAATACGCGATTATGACGTCGAGCAAGCCTACCGCGCCGTCCGGCATATTCAAACGACGCCGGGTCAGGCTCATCCCTGCGGAGGATTGGTCGGCAACCGGAATCTGAAAGGCTACATGAAGCATGGTTATGTTCCACATGGCGAAGGAACGATGAAGCATCACTTCGGCATGGAGAATGAGGGGCCGGTTTCGAATACTTTGGAATATTGTTATGACGATTGGAATGTCGCTCAAATGGCCAAAGCGCTGGGCCGCCAGGACGACTTCGAGTATTTCACCGATCGAGCGTTCAATTATAAAAACGTTTTCGATCCGTCTATCGGGTATGTCCGGCCCAAATTCGCCAACGGCGATTGGGCCCCTCTGGACGGCGTCGTCGCGGACAAGGAAGAATCGTGGGGATGGAGCGGCACCGGATTTATTGAAGGCAACTCGTGGCAGTACACCTGGTTTGTTCCCCATGACGTTCACGGTTTGATTCAATTGATGGGCAAGGATGAGTTCAATGAGCGTTTGGAGAAAGGCTTCGTGAAATCCAGCGAAACCAATTTCAATGCCGAAGGCGATCTTTTTTATAACTATCCCATCAATCACGGCAACCAGCCCAACATGCAGGCCGCCTATTTATTCAACTACTCAGGCATGCCCTGGAAGACGCAGTACTGGGCGCGGGAAATTATGGATAAATACTACGGCGACGATCCCATCGACGGTTGGCCCGGCGATGAAGATCAAGGCCAGATGGGCGCCTGGTTTGTCATGAGCGCCATTGGCTTGTTTGAAATGGACGGCGGCGGATCCGTCGATCCGTTTTATGAAATTGGATGCCCCTTGTTTACCAAGATAACCATTCATCTCGATCCTTATTACTATTCCGGCGAGACGTTTGTGATCGAAGCGCGAAACGCCTCCCAGGAAAACCGTTACGTACAATCCGCCATGTTGGACGGCAAGCCGTTGAATCGACCTTGGTTCTATCATCGCGATCTGGTCGACGGCGGTTCGCTTGTTTTGGAAATGGGATCAACGCCCAACAAGGATTGGGGAAGCGGCGTCGAGGACGCGCCGCCTTCGCTCTCTAAACCGGTGAAATAATTTTCCCTTTAAGCCGATGAGAAATGAGAATTGTGTGGAATTGTAGTTAAATAAAACGACCGATGTTTTTGAAACGCGGCCGATGGATTTTTCTCGCAAATCCATCGGCCGCTTTACGTCGGACGGCAAGAATAAAAATCGCTCTGAAACGCTAAGACGCCTTATGCGATCGGCGTCTTTATGGTCTCATAAAGGAGGAGAGAAACGTTAGAATAAGATTTCCCAATCGACTTTTTTGATGTGATAAGTTGATTCCATGAATGAGAAACCGATTCCAAGACGGAAGCCGCTGCAGGCGAATATCGGCGTTTTCGGCGTGGGGCATTACGCCTATTGGCCGCAGTTCGACGGGCTTCTCGATGAATTGAAGAGAAAAAAAGAGATCTTCATCCAAAAATTGCGCCGATATGAAGTGAACGTACTAGATTTCGGCGTCGTCGATGACGCTCAAAGCGCATACGCTCTGTTGCCGCGTCTGAAAGCCGCCGATCTGGATTTGATCTTTTGCGATATGCTTACCTATGCCACATCCAGCACATTCGGCGTCATTATCCGAGATCTGGACGTCCCGATCGTGCTGGCGGCGCTGCAGCCTTTGGCGGCGTTGGATTACTCGCAAGCCTCCACTTATATGCAGCTCTGCAACGACGATATTTGCTCTCTGCCGGAATTTACCGGCGTCGCCGTACGGATGGGAAAGAAAGCGCCGCCCTGCATCATCGGCATGTTGGAAAACGATCCCATCGCCGATGCGGAGATTGCGGATTATTGCCGAATCGCCCATGTGTTACATGACCTGAAACGGGCGCGCATCGGCCTGATGGGGCATGTGTTGGAATCGATGTTGGATATGCACTCCGATCCAACCATGTTCACCGCCGCATTTGGATGTCATATCGTTCAAACCGAACCGCATGACGTATATAGGCATTACCGGGATGTATCGGAATCCGACATCAATGCGGAATCAAAGAAAATTCTTACTTTTTTCGATGCCCCTGATCCGAAAAGCGATCCCATCACTCAAAAATTAACGCAGGAAGATTTATATACGGCTGCGAAAGCGTCGGCGGCGCTGAACCGATTTATCGGGGAAAAGCAGTTGGATGGGCTGGCCTATTATTACGAAGGCGAGCCGGATTCCGAACTGCGCAAGTTAGTCACAAATTTCATAGTGGGCAATTCCATGTTGATCGCCGCCGGCTTCCCCATGTGCGGAGAGTTGGATCTCAAGACCTGCATCGCCATGCTCATCATGGACCGATTGGATATCGGAGGGAGCTTCGCCGAATTTCACCCCATCGATTTCAAGGAAGGATTCGTCTTGATCGGGCATGACGGCCCCCATCATATCAACATCGCGGAAGGGCGGCCGGTGTTGAGAAGCCTTTTGAAATATCACGGCAAACCGGGATTCGGCGCGGGGGTGGAATTTAAGTTGAAAGAAGGCCCCATCACCATGCTGGGATTGACTTCGACGTATGAAGGGAAATTCAAAATGGTGATCGGCGAAGGCGAATCCATGCGCGGGCCGATCCCTCCCACCGGCAACACCAACACGCGAGGATTCTTCAAACCGGACATCCGAACCTTCTTGAAGCGCTGGGTCGCGGAGGGGCCGACTCACCATTACGCTTTGGGAATCGGACATCATGCCGATGCCCTTCAGCAGATTGGCGGCTTTCTCAATATCGAAGCCGTGATTGTGCGCTGAAATCGTACTTAAAAATAAGCGAGCCGCATTATGGGACCAGGATTGGCGATTGGCATTGTTCTCGGCTATTTTGGGATTTTGCTTCTGGTTTCGCACTTTACGTCCAAGGACTCAAGTTCAAATACTTTCTTTATAGCCAACCGCCGTTCGCATTGGTTTTTGGTGTCTTTCGGCATGATCGGCGCGGCCCTGTCGGGGATTTCGTTCATCTCCGTTCCCGGCGAAGCGGCTGTCACTCAATTCGCCTATTTTCAGATGGTCATCGGATATGTTATCGGGATCGCACTGATCGCCTTTGTTTTGCTGCCTTTATATTACCGCCTCAACGTCGTTTCGATTTATACGTTTCTCGATCAACGATTCGGCTTCTGGGCTTATAAGACGGGAGCGGCTTCTTTTTTTATCGCGCAAAGCGTGACGTCGGCTTTCAAGTTGTACTTGATGGCGACTGTGCTGCAAATTTCATTTTTCGATGCGTACCGGATTCCCTTTCAGGCGACGGTTTTGATAACCATTCTGCTCATCTGGCTGTATACGTTTCGATCGGGAATCAAAACCATCGTGTATACCGATATTCTGCAAACGGTGTTTTTACTGCTTTCCGTAGCGATCAGCATTTATGTCATCGGCAGAGAATTGAACTTGTCAGCGGCCGGCCATTGGCGGAATTTAGTGGATTGCAGCCGGAGTACGATGTTTCACTGGGATTGGAGTTCAAAGCAGAACTTTTTCAAATATATATTTACCGGCGCGTTTATGACGGTGGTTACGAACGGACTGGATCAAAGCATGATGCAGAAGCATTTGACGTGTAAAACGCTGCGCGAATCGCAAAAAAACATGTTCTGGTTCAGCGTTATGCTGCTTTTCGCCAATCTCTTCATTTTGTATTTGGGGCTTCTTCTGGTTCAATTCGCGCAATTTCAAGGAATCCCGATCCCGGACAACAAAGATGATTTGTATCCCCTCTTGGCGATTCACCACCTGAATTTTGCGGCGGGGCTCTTCTTTTTAATCGGCGCGTCCGCCGCCGCATACTCGAGTTCGGATTCGGCGCTGACGGCTTTGACGACTTCGTTTTGCATTGATTTCCTGGGATTTTCCAAGCGAGATCAAGACAACATCCGGAAGCGGAATATGATTCACTTAGGCGTCGCTCTTTATTTATATGTGCTGATTCTTCTGTTTCATCAAGTCAAGAACGAAAGCATCATCAGCGCATTCATCCGCGCCTCGGGGTATACTTACGGGCCGCTGTTGGGATTGTATATTCTTGGCGTCTATACAAATGTTCGCATTAAGGGATTCGCCGTCCCTTGCATCGCCGTATTGTCGCCGGCCGTTTCGTATCTCGTATATTTGAATTCAGAAAAGTGGTTGTGGGGATATCAATTCGGCTATGAGATATTGCTGCTGAATGCGGCTTTGACGATTCTCGGATTAGTCGCTTTCCGCGAGAAGAAATCGCATCATGATGACGATATTCCCAACCCGGAATAATTTCTTTTGCGGATTCGAGCGAAGATATTCGCTGAGATTTATCCGGCTGCGGCGGCTGCCTTGATGGCTTCTTCGACGGTGAATTTCTTTTCGTAGAGCGCTTTGCCGACGATGACGCCTGTAATGGCTCCTTTTTTCAAGGATCGGGCGGTTTGGGTTAATGTTTGGATGTGAGACAGCTCGCCGATGCCTCCGGAAGCGATCAAGGGGAAGGGCGAGGCTTCGGCCATCTCCACCATCGCGCCGGCATTGGGGCCTTCCAACGTGCCGTCGCGGGCGATGTCGGTGTAAATAACCGCCGCGATGGGCAGCGAAGCGAATTCCTTGACCAATTCCAGGGCGCGAACGGCGCTGTCTTCCCGCCATCCGCGCGTAGCGACCATGCCGTTCCGCGCATCGATTCCCAGCACGATTCGCTCCGGATATTTCTGAGCGGCTTCGACGGCGAGCTCCGGTTTTTCGAGAAGAACGCTCCCCAGAATCGCTCGGGAAACGCCCAATTCGTCCAGCAAAAACTCGATGGACGCCATATCCCGCAATCCCCCGCCTAGTTCGGTTTGAATGGAAGTGCTTTGCACGATCGAGCGGACCGCTTCGGCGTTTTTCATTTCGCCGTCCCGGGCGCCGTCCAAGTCGACTATATGGATGATGGAGGCGCCGCCTTCCTGCCAGCGGCGGGCGATGGAAGCGGGTTCGTTCGCATAGACGGTTTCTTGATCGTATTCGCCGCGCAGCAGGCGAACGACCTGGCCTCCGCGCAAATCGATTGCCGGGATGATATCCATTTAGATTTGTTTCTCCTTTGGTGCGCCCAGTTTGGGTTCTTCGCCGCGCAGCAAACGGCCGATATTGGAGCGATGCCGAAAAATGACTAATAAAGCGGCGACGATTGAAAAAAGAAAGACTTCCCAGGATGGCGCCATTGAACTGTCTATGCTGATTAATATTCCGCCGGCGGCGACCAAAGCGACGGCGCCTATGATCGATCCCAGCGACATGATTCGGGTGGCAGCCAGAGTGAGAATGAACGATGTCAAAGCAATCGCAAACGATGCGGGCGTCAAGGCGGCGAATACGCCGGCTGACGTAGCCACGCCTTTGCCGCCGCCGTGAAATTTCAAAAATATCGTCCAGGTGTGGCCGAGTATCGATAATAATCCCGCCGCAATGGCGATCATTTCCTGCCCGGGCGCCAGCCACCTGGCCGCCATCACAGCGGCGATCCCCTTAATAATATCCAGCAATAAAACGGGAGCGGCCCATGAATACCCCAGAATTCGAGCTGCATTGGTGTATCCCAAATTGCCGCTTCCCACCTGGCGAAGATCGATCCCTTTGCTCCACTTGACCGCATAAAATGCAAAAGGAATGGAGCCTACAAGGTAGGCGATCAACAGACAAATCAATTCCTTCATTTCATCCGCCGTCCTCCCCTTTTTTTCCAAAGCAGCCGAATTGGCGTTCCCTCGAAATTAAACGATTCATACAGACGATTGATTAAATAGCGCTCATAGGAAAAATGAATCGCCTTCGGTTCGTTTGTAAATGCGACGAAAGTCGGGGGGGCGGCGCAAACCTGGGTCCAATAATGAATGCTTGGACTGCGTCCCTTATGCACGGGCGGCGGATGGCGCTGTAGAATCTCTTCCAATAAATCGTTCAATTCCGCCGTGGGAACGCGGCGCTGGTAATTTTCGAGTATGCGTTCAACATGCGGGAAAATGCGTTGGATTCGTTTATGCGTCAGGGCCGAAATGAATTCGATGGGAGCGTATTTCAAAAAAGGAATCCTGTCTCGAATTGCTTTCGCAAAAGCGCCGGCCGTGTTTTCATCCTTCTCGACGGCGTCCCATTTATTGACTAATAGGATGGAGGCTTTTCCGGCGTCGTTGGCCAGGCTGAATACTTTGGCGTCTGTTTCCGTGAGGCCTTCTGTTCCATCGATCATCAGCATGGCGATGTCGCAGCGCTCTAACGCTTCCTTGCTTCGCACCAAAGTGTAATGTTCGATTCCCTGGCTCATCTTCCCCCGGCGGCGAACTCCCGCGGTATCGATGAGCAGATATTGTTTTCCTTCGACTTCAATCTCTGTATCGACCGGATCGCGCGTGGTTCCCGGCACCGGCGAAACGATCGACCGGTCTGCGCCGCACAATGAGTTCAGAAGAGTGGATTTCCCCACATTGGGGCGGCCCAAAAGAGCGATGCCCGGAATTTGGGGCGGTTCTTCCCATTCGGCGGCTTCCTCGGGCAGATAGTGGACGATTTCATCTAAAAGATCGCCGACGCCGGTTCCCTGCAATGCGGAAACCGGAAAGAAATAATCCAATCCCAGTTCATAAAACGGGAATGTGAATTCATTTTCCCGCTCGTGAGAATCAACTTTGTTAACGACGGCGAGAATCGGTTTTTGCATACGCCGTAGAAGATCGAGGGCTTCGTGGTCGGCGGGGCTGGGGCCGGATTTCCCGTCCAACACCAGCAATAACACCACCGCTTCGCGAGCGGCGATTTCAATTTGTCTTTGGATGTCCGCATTAAAAGGATCTTCTTCCGGGCCAAAAAAACCGCCCGTATCGACTAAAGTGAATGCTTTTCCATTCCAATCGGCTTTGCGGCGCTTGCTGTCGCGCGTCACGCCCGGTTGATCGTCGACAATGGCGTCTCGCCGCCCAACGATGCGATTGAACAGCGTCGATTTGCCGACATTAGGCCGGCCGACGATGACGACCGAACATCCTGGGTTCAGAACCGAATTGAAACCTACCCGCTTCATGCAACTCTCCGATCACAAATCGTATATAGAATAATGTCTATCCCGCGCAGCCTTTCAAGGACTCTTGAGGGGAAAAAGCGTAAAAAATGAAATTCCCGTATAAGAGATCCAAAAAAGCAGTAAAATTGCCTGAATTTGAACGATTGCTTAAACTTGAACACTTTTTACGTGTTGAATTTCAACCAATCTTTGAATCCGCTCCTTATTTGTTTTTTGTAACCATTTGAATTTTATAGATATAAATATAATTTCGAAATTGGCATGCGCCCTGCTAAAGGATAAAGCAATTCGTAATTTGAATAAGTGTACTATATGATGATTTACCTCAAAGCCGGGGGTTCAAAATCTACCCAGAAATTGACCCCAAACTGGATTTCAAGTCATCTAGGATTATGCAGCCATTAGCGTCCCAAGAATTAAGATGCGGGCTGCAACTCAGAATATCTTGATCGTTGATGCTTCGTAATCCAACGTCTGTGCAACCTAATCAAGCCATACTTTCAAATCGTTTTACCGGCGGAGAGAAGCGGATCGCAATAGCGAGAAATCGGCGTGAGCCGTTAAGAATTTCATCCCCCAAAAGGAGACACGATTATGAGCCCTAATGAAGTTCTCAACATGGTCAAAGAGAAATCGATCAAATTCATCGATTTCAAGTTCCAGGATTTTCCGGGAACCTGGCAGCATTTCACCGTCCCTGCCCATTGTTTAGAAGAAGATTCCTTCGAAGACGGTTACGGATTCGACGGTTCAAGCATTCGGGGTTGGAAGGCCATTAATGAAAGCGATATGCTGATTCTGCCCGATCCGGCGACGGCTTTTGTCGATCCTTTCACAGAAATTCCGACGCTTTCATTGACTTGCTCGATACTCGATCCCATTACTCATCAACCGTATACCCGCGATCCTCGCAATGTGGCGACCAAATGCATCGAATATATCAAGTCGACCGGCATAGCCGACACGGCGTATTTCGGCCCCGAAGCGGAATTTTTTATTTTTGACAGCGCTCGCTTCGGTACGGCGGCGAATTACAGCATGTTTGAGATTGATTCGGAAGAAGGAATTTGGAATTCAGACGCTTCTATCGAGGGCGGCAACAAGGGGCATCGTCCGCGCCATAAAGAGGGATATTTCCCCGTTCCTCCGACAGACGCTTTACACGATCTGCGTTCGGAAATGGTGGATGTTCTCATGAGCATCGGCGTTGAAGTGGAAGCGCATCATCACGAAGTTGCGACGGCCGGTCAGTGCGAGATCGACATGAAATTCGGGGCGTTGGTGCATATGGCCGATCAATTAATGATGTATAAATACGTTGTCAAAAACGTCGCCAAGAAATGGGGCAAAACCGTCACTTTCATGCCCAAGCCGATGTTCGGCGACAACGGATCCGGCATGCATGTTCACTCCAGTCTTTGGAAAGGCGACAAGCCCTTGTTCGCCGGCGATAAGTATGCCGGACTTTCCGATATGGCGCTGCATTACATAGGCGGCATCCTGAAGCATGCGCCGGCATTGATTGCATTCTGCGCTCCTACAACCAATTCCTATAAACGATTGGTTCCCGGGTATGAGGCGCCTGTGAATCTGGCGTATTCGCAGCGCAACCGCAGCGCGGCCGTTCGCATTCCCATGTATTCTCCAAGCCCCAAGGCCAAGCGCGTGGAATTTCGCTGCCCCGACCCATCCTGCAATCCCTACTTCGCCTTTTCGGCGATCGCCATGGCCGGCATGGATGGAATTTTGAACAAGATCGATCCAGGCGATCCTTTCGACAAGAACCTTTACGATCTGCCGCCGGAAGAACTGGCCAAAGTTCCCCAAGTTCCGGGATCGTTAGAAGGCGCCATCGAGGCTCTGGAAAAAGATCACGCCTTCTTGCTGCAAGGCGACGTCTACACGCAGGATGTCATCGATACGTGGATCGAATACAAGCGCTCCCAGGAGGTCGATCCATTGCGACTGCGCCCGCATCCCTATGAATTCTTCCTCTACTACGATTGCTAATCCTATCCCTATGATTCAAAGCAGAGCCCCATTCGTGGGGCTCTGCTTTAAAGTGACGCCTTCTATCAGAAGACGCTGTTTTTTCACCAAATAAATTTGTTTTAATCCAAGCATCCCCCAAATACGGGGAATTTCAAAGATCCTATTCAAAAAACAACCAATCATAGACTGCTTTCTTAATGAGCGGGACTGAATCCCCCGGCTTTTCAGTCCCGCATTTTTTGTTTTTTTTGTGCGCATCTTCCATTAAACGGCGCAGCGCCGGCAGTCGAATCGATGAGCATGGCCGTTCTGCGTCTCCGATATAATTCTTATCATAAATAATTCTCAAGGCGGTGCGTGATGAGCCGGCGCAGAATGAGTCTGCCTCTCTTATTATCCGTTTTTTTAATTTCTTGTGAAAACGAGAATATCGTCGATACTCAATATTCAAAGACAGGCGGTCAATCCTGCATCATTGAACAAAAAACATCCCCCGCAGCGCGCCAAGGAGACGCGGTTATGGATTATGAAATTATGAAGACTGAGGAAGAATGGCGAGAATTGCTTACTCCGGAACAGTTTCATGTTACGCGCCAGAAAGGCACGGAGCGCGCTTTTACCGGAGAATACTGGAATGAAAAAACAGAAGGCGTTTATCATTGCGTTTGCTGCGGGCAGGAATTGTTTGATTCGAATGCGAAATTCGATTCCGGCACAGGATGGCCCAGTTACTGGCGGCCTGTTCAGGAAGAGAACGTTCAGTTGGAGACGGACGGCAGTTGGGGTATGATTCGCACGGAAGTTCTCTGCCGACGCTGCGGCGCTCATTTAGGCCACGTATTCAACGACGGCCCTGCACCAACCGGCCTTCGATACTGCATCAATTCCGCCTCGCTGAAATTGGAAGAGCGGTAAACTTTCAACGAAATGAATCGGGGCCGCCTGATCGCGGCCCCGGCGATTTATTTCCAATCTGATTTAGCCCTGTTCAAGCGAAGATGATCAAAATAAACTCCATTCCTGGATGGATGTAGTCCCCGCCGGTCCTAAGATGATTTCTCCCATGCCGCCGGGCGTCAATCGGCCGTTTGCATCGATGATGAAGGGATACCATGAAACGTCCGGATTGAGGAACTCGCGGTTTTCAACCTCTTCTTCCGACCAATTCCATGATTCTTCTTCGTTGTATCCCTGGGCGCGGATCCGGTTGGCCCACCAGTACTGAAGCGCCAAATCTTCTCCATCGTCATCGTCCAGGCCGATATTGAATCCCATATCCTGTCCTTCCGCCCAGGCGAAATCGGTCGCAATGGGATCGACAAACATTACTTTATGCATCTTCACTTCAGTAACATAACCGCCCTCGGTCTCTTGTCCGAAGCCGAATACTTGTTTGTCTTCGCCGTATTCCCAATCCGCCAAGGATGACCAGCGAACGGCATCGCGGCGCGCATCGTTTTCCCACTCGGAGAACAGCCCTTGATAGTTGAAATAAGAATGGCCGCCGAAGAAATTCTCGGTGGAGTCGTAATTGACGTCATAGCGGGTGTTGAGCGGATCGACCATGATTTCCATGGCGTCGTCTTTCCAAAACGATCCGGGAGGATCGTTGGAGCGAACCACATCATCTTTGACGTCGAGCCCTACATAAAGAAAATCTTCGTCATAAGCCAGATAAAAGGTGAAACTCGTATCTTCGGGGCTTTGCCAATCTTTATTGACTGACGCGTAATTTAAGATCCAGGCGTTTTCGCCGGGAACAACCGGAATCCCTTCGAATCCGCCATATTCGCCGGTTGAAACTGCGCCGTCGAGTTGGATCTGGCCGCTTGAAACTTTGGGAATGGTCAGAGTTGTTTTCTCGATATCCGACCAGGGGCCTTCGGCGGTTTCGTCAAAATTCAGAACATCCGCCGGATCCTGTGCATAAACTGACATAGATAAAACGGATAGACCAAGCATTACTAAGAAGGTAGTTCGAGTTCTCATATTCACTTTTTACCTCCTGCGTTTTTCTATTCTCTTGTGCAGCCGCATTCATAGTAAAAAACTTTTTCTTTTTACAGAATCGATCGAATCTCTCCCTCCTTTCCATCAACGAATATAAAGTTCCACTAAGATACTATAAGACATCGTTCAGCGTCAATATTGGTTCGATGTTTCGAGCGATTTTTGAATTCGAGGCGCCGCTATTTAAAAATGAGGATGGTTTAACAAAACCGAAAAATTACAGATTTTTCAGATTTACAGGCTGATTTGGAGCGTCATAATGAGAATCGAGAATGACAATATATCGTCGATGAAAGACGAAACGTTAATGACAATGACGGATCCATCAAAATTAATTCAATCGTCTCAAACCTGGACGCCGCAGAGTTGGAGATCGAAAAAGGCTTTGCAGCAGCCTGTTTATGACGATCCGCGTCAAGTGGAATCATGTCTGAACAATCTGCGCCGAAAGCCGCCCTTGGTTGCGCAGGGCGAAGTTGACCGTCTGCGCAGCATCTTGGCCGACGCCGCCGAGGGCAAAAGGTTCGTCTTGCATGGAGGCGACTGCGCCGAGCGTTTTGAGGATTGCACCGGCCCGATGCTTACCTCCAAACTCAAAATTCTGCTGCAGATGAGTCTGGTTTTGACCTACGCCACCCGAAAATCCGTCATTCGAATCGGGCGTCTCGCCGGCCAATACGCCAAACCCCGCAGCAATGAGTATGAGGAATTTGAGAATCGACGGCTGCCGGTCTATCGGGGCGATTTGATCAACGACGCATCGTTTGATGAAAAGGCGCGCCTCGCCGATCCAAACCGCATGATCGAAGGATATCATCACGCCGCGGCCGGTTTGAATTTCATCCGCGCATTGATCGAGGGGGGATTCGCCGATCTGCATCATCCCGAGTTGTGGAATTTGGCCTTCGTTGATAGCAGCCCTCACCGCGTCGCTTACCGGAAGATGGTCGACGCCATCAATGATTCTATTGCGTTTATGGAAACCATCAGCCGATCCGACGATTCGCTGCGCCGAGTCGAGTTCTATACTTCGCACGAGGCCTTGCTGCTGCCTTTCGAAGAATCGCTGACTCGATGCGAATTGAACGATGAATTCTATAATCTGAGCGCGCATTTTTTATGGCTCGGCTACCGGACGGCTCAGTTGGACGGCGCTCACGTCGAATACCTCCGAGGGATACGCAATCCGATTGGCGTAAAAGTCGGACCTTTAATGCCGTATGAGCATATCCTGGAATTGATTGAGATTCTCGATCCTCACAAACAGCCCGGCCGCCTTGCGATTATCACGCGCATCGGCGCGGCTCAGGTTGAATCGTATCTTCCCCAATTAGTGGATTGCGTTCAAAAAACAGAGCGTCCTGTTCTTTGGGGGTGC
The DNA here is from genome assembly GCA_016934335.1 of Candidatus Omnitrophota bacterium. Taxonomy (GTDB): domain Bacteria; phylum Hinthialibacterota; class Hinthialibacteria; order Hinthialibacterales; family Hinthialibacteraceae; genus JAFGTC01. Next base: position 34,569 of record JAFGTC010000117.1, read on the forward strand.
GATCCCATGCATGGAAACACCGAAATCACCAAAGACGGGCGCAAAACCCGCCGAATGGAATCGGTCTTCTCTGAATTGGAGCAGACATTCGCCATTCATGAAAAAAAAGGAACATGCTTAGGCGGCATCCATTTTGAACTGACTAGCGATGCAGTAACCGAATGCATAGGCGGATCGAGCGGCGTCACCGAAGACGATTTATCTCAATGCTATGAAACCGCCTGCGATCCCCGGTTGAACGGCGCCCAGGCGCTCGAACTGGCCTTTCTGATCGCTCGTCTCTTGCGGTAGACGACTCCGCCCGCCTGCTTTTTCATCATAGTTGTTTCAGTTTTCGTATCCTTCTCCCGGTTCTGCGATCAACCGAAACGCCAGCACCGGTTTACCGGCCTTGCCAAAATCGCCGCGCAGTTTGATCCAACAGTCCGATTTCTTGTCGCTGTTTCCCGCCGGACGGGAAAACAGAGCCGGCAGCGATGTGCGCGCCATGGGAAGAAGAGATATATTCCATTCCTGCGGCTCTAAATTCCATCCCTTTGGGAGATGTTCGACTTGAATGGTTCCCGAAGCGGTTTGTTCGCTGAAGTTATAGACAAATAAGGGAAGTTCTTTTTCGACGTCGCATTGGATGCGATGCTCGTTCTCGACCGACCAAGGCGTCTCTGTCACGCGCACGGTATGATCAACGGGCAAGGCCAGTTGCATGACGATCGGCGAGGGCGTTCCTTCCCGATATTCGCTGACCGGAGGTTTTTCCAATGGAAGTTGATCCGCGCCGTTGGGCGGCAAAAGTATAAACACAGGGGAGGAGCGAAGTTTCTCCGGGATGCGCTGCTGGAAGGGGCGGCCGAAATAATCATAGATGCCTTGGATCGGCATATCCTGATCAAACGGCCAGTCGACGGTGGTCTTCCCTCGATCCGGCCAGTCGGCTTCCCGCTCCGCCCAGGCGACCAGCACATCGCGCTCCACGCCGTCCGGTTGGGCTCGGAAGGCGTAGACATGTCCGTTCGAATTATCGAGATTCATGCGCCCCAAACATTTGGCGCCCGCTAAAAATCTACCCGCCGCCGCGAGAGCGTTGTAAGCGGGACGGGGCGTCAAGTCGAGACGCAGCAGTCCAAATTGAATTTGATTGCGCGATTCATGATAATGTCCCAAAATAAAATGGAAATGGCGATTGCATCCGGCAAATAAACTGGTTGCATAGGATTGCGCAATGAATTCGGCCTTCTTGCGTTCATTCTCTTGAGAAAGATCAAACCAAGGCTCTCCGGTTTCGTATTGAATGCCCCGGTCGCTTTCCGTCACCCATATAGGACGGCCGGAGGCGGCTTCGAAAACCGGCCGCCGCAGCGTCAGATATGAACTTGGCCAGTCGTATGTGTGAATATTGTACGTGTCGAAGTACGACCAGGCTTCATTGGCCAGAAGCACTTTAGTATGCAGGGGCGTCGGTACGCCCGCGTAAGCGTTCCACCCGACCGTAATGCCAGGATCGCCCGCTTTGAAGCCTAAATAGGCGGCTTTCTGCATCGAACACATTTCGTCGGCGGCGTGGCCTCCAAAATCGGGCGCGTTGGCCTCGTTCCACGGCTCCCAGGCTTGAACAAGGCCGCAAAAGCGTTTGCTCATCGCCTGGCAAAATCGGTACAGCATCCTTAAATCTTCCGGCATTCGGCCTCGCAGGGAAGGATCATCGACCGCCCATTCCGGCGTGTCGTGAAAAACCTGCAACACTTTTAAGCCGTATTGATTCTCGAATTTGGCGGAGGAATCATAGGTCGTGTTCTCTTTCCATTCATCGGGGCCGGTCTGAATGTCGCGCCATCGCAATCGGTCTCGAATCCAGTTCACTCCCGCCAGAGCCGCCAGTTTGGATAAATTTTCCTGTTTAGAGGGATTTTCTTGAGCGAACCACGAGTTGGCGCCATCGATGCAGATGGGCGAATCTTGAGGAACGGGGGCGAATAATCGGTGGAGCACAGCCGCTGTCGTAAATTGAGCGCAGGCGCCGTTCTCGTCAAGAAATTCAAACCGATACCACCCCAGATTCAGTTTGCCCGCATCCAGCGCCGACTCCTTGATGACATCTTGATCCAATTCGCCTTGTTGGATGATGGTTCGCCGGTCATCGAGCAACTGCCACCGTACGGCGTTTTCGGGGATTGGGGGCGACGCGTGAATGATGACGCTTTCTCCGGTTAGATAGATATTTCCAGGGTGCCCGCCGGCCGCCGGGATGCGGCGCTCCACCGTCTGCAGCGCGCGCCAGGGATCGTTGGATTGATCTTCCGCCGAAACGGATATTTCTAAATAGAACAAACAAAGAATGGAGCAAGTCAAAAATGGAAAGAATCTTTGCATGGTCATGGATAACTCTTCTTTCTCGTTTTTTTATATAGAAAATCTGTCTGGTTGAAATAATCTCGTAGTCCCGGTAGTTGTAGGAGGCGATTCATTTTTTCTCCAATCAGAGAATCCACTCGAAAAAGAAACGAGTCAAAGGCGACATTTCGCCAAAAAAACAAATGGCCTCCTCCTAGTTGGGCGAACGGGTTTTTGATAAATTAGAGAAAAAATAAACCCGAATCAATGGGAGAATATCATGAAATTCGTTTCATCTTTAGCCGCCGCTCTGGGATTGTTCATTTTTTCCGTCCAGGATTCAGCCGCCGGCAAGGCCGTTTATGAATCGGCCCGGCAGATTCCGATCGCCTATGAAGTGGATGTCGCCGTCATCGGAGGATCGGCGGCCGGCGTCGCAGCGGCGGTTGAGGCCGCCCAAAACGGCGCCAGCGTTTTTCTCGCCGCTCCGAGGCCTTATTTAGGCGAGGATTTATGCGCCCCCTACCGCTTGAGGCTGGCGCCGGGAGAAGAACCCGATACGCCGTTAACCAAGGCGTTATTCGCGGAGCCGGAATCCGCTGTGACGGTTGGGGAAGGGATGCCGTTTCAATATGAAGCGAACCGCCCATCCGATCCCATCCATAAAGACTCCTCGCCGCCATCCAAATTGAATGATGGCAAAGCCCAAAACGCATCCAGCCAAAGCGTTCAATATGCCGATGATGTAACGATTATCGCCGACCTGGGCAAGCGAACTTCCGTCGGGACAGTCCATGTGCTGGCCTATCAGCGAAACGGCGAATTCTCTGTGGAAGGCGCAACGATTTCCATTAGCGACGATAAAAATAGTTGGAATCGCGACGTATTCGTTGAAAACGAGCAGCGGGGGCTGGGAGGATTCGAAGAAAGCGCGATCGATTTGGCCGCCGACATCAACAGGGAGGCTCGATATGTTCGCTTCCAGATAGAACGCGGTTCGGACGCCCGGAGGATTTTGCTCGCCGAGATCGTCATCGAACCTCAATCGATCGATCAGCCTAAACCGAAAACCAGCCGCATCCCGCCGACGCCCATGCAGATCAAATTCGCTCTTGATCGGGCGCTGCTCGATGCAGGCGTTCAGTTTCTATACAGCTGCTGCGCCACGGACATTCTCTATGATGACAAAGGGCAAATCGCCGGCTTCGTCATGGTGAATCGCTCGGGTAGGCAGGCGGTGATTGCGAAAACCGTCATTGACGCCATGCCGCGTGCGGAGATCGCCCGGAAAGCGGTTGAATTTCAAACGTATCCTGCCGGGAATCAAACGTTTCAGCGAATTGTTGTAGGAGGCGAACCTGCCGGGAATCCAAGCCTGGCGCATCGCGCTATGCCTTCGAAAGTGAATACGAAATCCCGCGAATACACAGCGACGGAATATACCCTGACGCTGCCTATGAAAGACGGCTCTTTCGCTTCCTTCGCCGAGGCTGACCAGACGGCTCGAGATCTGACCTGGCAGGACGGCCAGGTGAACGCTTCGGAAGTGTTGTTCCAGACTCCCCCTGATCCTATGCGAGGGAGAAAAAGCGTTCGGAGCGATTGGCCGGGCGCCGGGAAAATCGATCTGGATGCTTTTCGCCCGCCGAAAGAGGATCATTTGTTTATTCTGAACGGATGCGCGGACATATCCCGCGAGGCGGCGGAGCAGCTCCTCCGCCCCCTGAACCTGATCGCGGTGGGAACCCGCATCGGCCGGGCCGCCGCCGCTCAGGCTGAATCGAGAACCGCGCTGGCCGGCGTTCATCTTCCCGGCGGCGATGTCTCGGATGCGCTGCCGGGCGCTGTCTGCGAACTGCTGTACGGCGTGCGCCCCATATCGCGAAACACCCCCTCCATCCCAGCCGGCGAACGCGCTCTGCCTGTTTTGGGCGAGTATGACGTCGTCGTGATCGGCGGTGGAACCGGCGGCGCGCCCGCCGGAATCGGCGCCGCCCGCCAAGGGGCCAAGACACTCGTTGTCGAGTATCTTCATGGATTGGGCGGCGTCGGAACGCTGGGCCTGATCGGGAAATATTACTATGGATACCGCGAAGGCTTTACAAAGGAGGTCGATGAGGGCGTCGCCGCGATCAGCAAAGAAAACGCCCCCTCCAGCGGGTGGATCGTGGAAGACAAAATGGAATGGTACAGGCGCGAACTGCGCAAAGCGGGAGCGGACATCTGGTTCGGCGCGCTTGGAGTCGGCGCGTATGTTGTGGACGGGAAAGTCAAAGGCGCCGTTGTCGCGACGCCGGAAGGCCGCGGCGTGATCTTGGCGAATGTCACGATTGATTCCACCGGCAGCGCCGACATTGCCATTGCCGCCGGGGCCGATTACGACTTCACCGGCGCCGAACACGCCGCTCTCCAAGGAACCGGTCTGCCTCCCCGCCAACCCGGCGCAAGCTATACCAATACCGACTATACGTTCGTCGACGACACCGACCCGGTCGATCTCTGGCGCTCGTTCGTGGTGGCCAAAGAAAAATTCGCCGGCGCTTACGATTTGGGGCAGATCGTCGATACTCGCGAGCGCCGCCGCATTATTGGGGATTTCATCATCAGCCCTCTCGACATTATCAATAAGCGTACGTTCCCCGATACAGTTAATATTGCATACAGCAATTTCGATACGCATGGATACACTGTTCACCCGCAATTTATGATCAAATCGCCCGACAAGGTCGGCGTGCACGCCAATACGCCTTATCGCGCTCTGCTGCCCAAAGGCCTGGACGGGATCATTGTCACCGGTCTTGGCGTCAGCGCCCACCGCGACGCCATGCCCATCCTGCGCATGCAGCCTTGCATCCAGAATCAGGGATATGCCATGGGCGTCGCCGCCTCGATGGCCGCCAAAGAAAACAAGCCGACTCGCGGCATCGATATCAAAGAACTGCAAAAACACTTGATCGACAAAGGCAGCCTGCCGCCCAGCGTGCTGACCGATCAGGATTCGTATCCCCTGCCGGACGAAAAAATTCAAGAAGCCGTGCAGAACGCCGCCGATGAGTATCAGGATTTGCCGATTCTTCTCTCGCAGCCGGAGCGATCACTGCCCCTTCTGCGCCGCGCTTATCTTTCCTCGGAGGAAATAAAAAGCAAACTGGAAGATCAGACTCGAACCCGCTTATCGCCGCCCGGCGCGTTGGATGAAAACGATCCAACCCTTATTTATGCGCACATCTTAGGCATGCTGGGCGATTCAACGGGCGGCCAGACTCTCATCGATGTAATCGAAGCGCAGGAATGGGATGAGGGGTGGCGCTTCACCGGCATGGGGCAGTTCGGCGGCAGCGTGAGCCGCCTTGACAGCCTCCTGATCGCCCTGGGGCGAACCGGCGATCCGCGCGCGCTGCCAATCGTTTTGGAGAAGGTGAAATCCCTGAGCGCAGACGATGCCTTTTCGCATCATCGCGCCGTCGCAATGGCTCTGGAGGCATTGGGCGACTCGAAAGCGGCGAAGCCCTTGGCGGATCTTCTCCAAAAACCGGAGATGTCGGGGCACGCCTTTACGGATATCGATAAAGCGCGCCAATCAACGCCCAAGGGATTTTCGAACGATAATACCACTCGTGAGAAGACGCTGCGCGAACTGGTTCTGGCGCGCGCCCTCTATCGATGCGGCGATTATCAGGGGCTCGGCGAAAAAATCCTACGCCAATACGAGCGCGATTTGAGAGGCCACCTGGCTCGCCACGCCCATGCAGTGCTCAACGAGAAGTAACGAATGGCGATTTAGTATTTATGTCCTAAAAAAAGAACGGTTCAGAGACTATTTTCGAGCCGTTCTTTTTTGACATTTTTTCCTGTTTTTGATATACTTCCTGAAAAACGAAGCGATTCGTAAGGAAAATAATACAATCTGTCGCCAATTTTGCCCGCTGAACGTTTAATGAATTTAGAAAAAGTTTTTTACCGTTTGAGTGGGAATAAAGAGGGGGGAAAAAAATTCCTCAAATAGAATGATTTTTCTTCTTCATCCTAGACCTCTCGAAATCGATTTTTTAATATAACAGCTTCTTTGGCAGGATCATCATGAGAAGGATCTTTATTGAGGCGATTTTTCGATATTATTACTCGATAGTGTTTCTTATCGGCAGTATTTATGCCTGCCTCATCGTTTTTTTGTATCGCACTACGCACATTCAGATACTCGATAATCTTCTGGTTTTCCTATTACTGCCCGTGTTTTATGCATCGATCAAATTCGATGCGCGAAAATATCTTGGTACTGCGATCATCATTTTTTTGATCGTGACGGCCTCTATTTACTCCACATCTAATTTCAACAATTTTACGACATCATTATGTACAGCCGTCGCTTATATCTTTATCACGGTGATTTTTTGTGAAATCATTTATCGCAACTTTCAATCGCGCCGATTTATACTTTCCCAAAATCAACAATTAGTCAAAGCATTGGAGGAAGCCCATCTCGAGATTAAAGCCGTTCGAGAGCATCTTCCCATATGCGCATCCTGCAAAAGAATACGCGATAAAAAAGGAAAATGGCTGGATAATGAAGTGTTTCTCATGCGGTATTATGGGATGGAATTTACGCACAGCATTTGCCCCGCATGCATGAAAAAAATTTACCCCGATTATCTCATTCAGCATGAGGATCTAAAATGGGACGAGTAACTTTTCCTTTTTCGTGAGGGGCAAATTATGTTTTCAAATTGATTTTTGGATGGATTTTGTGATTTAATAGATGCGCTCGTAAGAATGGAATAAAGTATACGCCTGCCGAGGGAGTTTATGATGGGAAATTATAAACGCAGGGATTTTTTGCGCTCCTCCACTTTGGGATTGGCCGGCGCCGGCATGGCCATGCCCGTCTCGCAAGCGATCGCCCAGATTCCCGGAGACCGGCCGGAGCAGGATCGATCGCTCTCCGTTTTGAATCCGCGCAATCGAGTCCCGTTAAGTTTCATCATCGACGATTCAACTTGTTTGGTAAACATGGCTTACTTTGGCATTCCCCAATTTGCAGAAGTCTTTCCGGATAATTACAAGCAAAATTGGAAATTGCTGCCTCGCGAGATCCCCGATTCGTTCGTGCGCAAATTCGGCGAATGGTGCCATGAACAGGGCGTGAAAGGGAAATACAGCATTGTTCCCTATCCGGCCTGCGTGGGATGGGTGGATCGCTTTCTACCCGGGTGGAGTAAAAAAGAATTGGAAGACAGCCTCCACTTGGTGCGGACTTTGATGACGCCCGATTGGGACATTCATCCGGAGATGATTTCTCATACGAGAATTATCGATACCAAGACGGGGCGGCCCTATCCCGAAGCCAGCGAGTACTTTATGGAAAACTGGCGCTGGACGGACGATAAATCCACCGATCAGATCGCCGACTATATGGCTTATGCGCTGCGCATTCTCAAAAACACCGGACTCGATTGCGAAGGCATTACCACCCCCGGCGGCTTTGGAAATCGCGTTCTGCCCGAATTGTCTCAAGCGACCTTTCAATCCTGCCGCGATGTATTTCAGGCCGAAATTCCTCATTATTTCCGACATTTGTTCACGGATGAGCGCAGCGTCGCGCCTCGCGTTGAATATGCATCCGGCCTCGATGGTTCGGATCCGCAATGCTGCGTCTCCATCATCGGCTGCACGGGCGACTGGTTCGGGGGCTGGGACGGATTGAAATTGGGTTCGGTCGAACGATTTATTACAGAAGATCTGCAGGGCGGCCGCATGCCCGAAGTCATCAATCGCGGCGAACCGGCCGTCATGGTCTGTCATTGGCCGGGGATTTATTACAACGGCCGGGAATTCGGATTTTCTATTTTCAAAGAAGTGGTTCGCCGCCTGCATGAGGCTTATGATCATTTGATTTGGATGAAACTCAGCGAAATTGCGCGCTACTGGGCCGCCCGCGAATTGACGACGATCCAGCGCCGCGAAGATCGAATCCTATTCACGGCGCCGTTCGCCTGCCCGCAATTCACGGTTTCCGCATCGGATAAGAATGTCGCTCCCCAACTGGTCGTCGATGAACAGAGCGTTCCTCTTCCAAAGGTAAAGGACGCTCTTCAACTCGAATCAGGAACATGGTGCGAGGCAAACGAGGGTTTGATGATCTGCTTCGATCTGCCCAAAGGATCCTCCGCTATCCATTTAAGGAAGAACTCATCCAGTTAATCTTATGGAGAAGAAAAATGAAGCGATTGAATCTGTCGGGAAATTCTATTTTTTATAGTTTGTCTATTGGAATAATGCTTGCCGCCATTTTCGGGAATACAGGACAGGCCGCTGATTCCCCGGGATGGAATGTGATGGTTTGCAATCCTCTGCTGCGGCAGTTGGAAATGGAAAGCACTTGGGAGGCGGCCAATGCGGTCGGCGTGGATGCCATCGAACTCGGGGTGAACTCAGATTTGCTCTGTTCTAGTTTGTATGTGGGGAAAGAGAGGCCTTATCGGCTGGATACGCCGGATAACGCTATGAAACTACGCCGCGCCGCTCAGAAAAACGGTCTGCAGACGCCGGTGATATGTGCACCCATAGGGCTGGATCCTTCTTTGGAGCATTCCAGCGCTCCGGCTTGGACGAAAACGCTGATACAAAACGCTCATTATGTCGGCGCAAAACTGATTTATTTCCCCATTGTAGCGGGAAATTTTTCGACGCCTGAGTATGAAGACGATCTTTTTGTTCAACGCTCCATTGCTCTGCTGAAGGAACTGTCGGCGTTCGGCAAGGAGCATGATGTGATCGTCGCCATCGAAAACCTGAGCGTTTATTGGAATCGTCCGGAAATACTCCGTTCGGTAATGGGCGCTTTTCAGGCGGATGATCTCAACCTTTGTCTGGATCCGATCAATTTTTATTGGTACGGGCATCCCCGCGCCAAAGTGTATGAAATTGTGCGTGAATTCATCCCTCGCGCCAGGCATTTTCATGTGAAAAATGTAGCCCATCCCGAAGAGATGCGCGAAGCCGTGCGCACGCCGGGTTGGGAATATGGAAAAAATTCGGTTCCGGCCGCGGATGGCGATCTGGATTTCAAAGAAATCCTGACCTGGCTCCATGAATCCGGCTATCAAGGCGCCGTCAGTATCGAAGACGACTCGCTCGGGCATTATCCCGTTGAGAAGCGCGCTGACATTTTACGAATGGATGTTTCTTATTTGCGCCGCATCATTTCGGAATTGCAGAAATAATCCCTATCTGTTCGGAGCGTTGAATTTCGTCTATAATGAAGGAGAAAGGACTTAACCGAGCGAGGGAGAATGATGCGATATTATCATTTTTGCGATTGCGGTCCTCATTTCCATTGCGGCGAAGAAATCGTTCATTTTATCTGCGAGATGTGCGGCTCGGAATATATAGGGCCGGATTGCGACGTCACTCGCCCCCTTCCCGTCATGAAGCGTGAAAACGGGAAGGTGTTATGCGACGACTGCTGTAAAGACGACTGTTGTAAAAAGGTTCAGTCCGAATTAAGCCGGGAAAGCAACTCCATCCTCTTGATCTGACAGTCTTTCAATCGGCGTTATGAAATAAAAGAAATATTTTTTCCCCGGCGGCGGCGTTTCCTGATCCTTTCAGTTCGTTGAAGTTAACTCTTCGGATTGCGAAAAAGTTGGAGTATGCTTCTTGTTTATTCCAAATTGAGGAGGCCGCCGCGCCATGATCGAACGTTATACTTTGCCTGAGATGGGACGCATTTGGAGCGACCAATTTCGCTTCGAAACCTGGTTAAAAGTGGAAATCGCAGCGTGCGTCGCTCATAACAAACTCGGCGTCGTTCCGGACGATGCGCTTCAGGAGATTCAGAGCAAAGCCCGCTTCGAAATCGAGCGCATCCATGAGATCGAAAAAACCGTCGATCACGAGACCATCGCGTTTTTGACCAATGTCGCCGAACATGTCGGGCCCGCCTCCCGCTATATCCATTACGGGATGACATCATCCGACAAATTAGACACGGCGACTGCGCTGCAGTTGGTCGCATCCGCCGATCTCCTTTTAAAAGATCTTCAGCAGATTCGAACCAGCGTCGGCGAATTGGCGAAAAAGCATCGTCATACCATCATGACCGGCCGCACTCACGGCGTTCATGCCGAGCCGATTACCTTTGGTTTGAAAATCGCCCTCTTTTATGAAGAGTTGGGACGCCAGATCGCCCGTATGGAAAGCGCCCGCGATACTATCCGGGTCGGGAAGATGTCCGGAGCGGTGGGCACTTTTTCGCATATCGATCCCCGCATCGAAGAAATTGTATGCGATGAGCTCGATCTCAAACCCGCGCCCATCAGCAATCAAGTCATCCAGCGCGACCGGCACGCCGAGTACCTGGCGGCCATCGCCAATGTCGGCGCGACGCTGGAGAAAATGGCTTTCGAAATTCGGGGTTTGCAAAAAACCGAAATCCGCGAAGTGGAAGAACCGTTTCCGCCGGGACAGAAAGGCTCTTCTTCCATGCCGCACAAGAAGAATCCCAACCTTTGCGAGCGAATCACCGGCCTGGCCCGGCTTCTTCGCTGTTATGCCATCACCGGATTTGAAAACGTGGCGTTATGGCATGAGAGGGATATTTCGCACTCATCCGTTGAGCGCGTGTCTCTCGCCGACGCCAGCATTCTTCTCGATTACATGCTGGTGAAAATGAACTGGATAATCAGCAATCTGGCGGTTTATCCGGATCGAATGAAGAAAAACCTGGAATCGTCCAACGGCGTTGTTTTTTCGCAGAAAGTCCTGCTCCTGCTGACTCGCAAAGGCATGACCCGCGAAGACGCCTACCGGATCGTTCAATCCTGCGCCATGAAAGTGTGGGATACGGAAACCAGTCTGCTCGATGCGCTTCAAGCGGACGAAGAACTTCAATCCAAGGTCTCCAAAGAAGAATTGGAAGAATGCTTCAGCGTCGAAGGACTTTTGAAAAATGTTGATTTCATCTTCGAGAGGCTGGGATTGAATTCATAAAAACCGAATTCGCGATTTGTCAATTTCTTTATCTTCTAAAATATAGAAAACGAAGCGAGGCGGCGGAAATTCATCCCGCCGCCTCGCGTTTATGAAATCGAAGCCATGCGAATCATGGTTTTACAACTTCTTTACAGCCGGCTTTTCAACCATGTATCGGTCGGCTGGATTCTCCGCACTTCCAACATTTCTTCATTCTTGGGATCCCAATCGATCCGTTTGCCGGTGCGATAGGAAATATTGGCCAGATGAGCGGATGTGATGATCTGATGCCCCACTTCGACCGGCGAGTTGGGCTCCTTGCGGGTTTTGATGCATTCCAGGAAATTGGCTACGTGGTCGCCTCCTTCGTAAGGGCGATCCCAGCGTTCGACCGGCTCTTTCGCGCCTTGGGGAGTGAAGATGCGGAAGCCGTTTTGGTCGTCGACAAGAAGCGATCCTTTCGTACCGTAAAACGCGCCGCCGACGCTGTCGCGCCCATTCACGAATTGAACCGTGAATAAGGTGGTGAATTTACCATAGTTGAGAATCGCGTGAACGACATCCGGCGTTTCCCAATAATCAAAGACGTGGTTGCCGCCGTTGCAAGCCACCGACTGAGGCCCGTCAACATCCATAAGCCATTGATTTACATCCAATTGATGAGCGCCGATATCGGTGATGAGGCCGCCCGCGTAATCCCAATACCATCGCCAGGTGAAATAACGGTGAGGATCGAAGGGGCGCTTCGGCGCTTTGCCGAGAAATCGATCCCAATCGAGACGGCCTCGGACGCCTGCTTTTACCTGTTCGGACCAAGGATCGCCGTTTGTCACCCAATCGCGCGTATCCCATACTTTGATGCAGGCGATGTCACCCAGTTTTCCCGATCGAATCCATTCGCGCGCTTTAAGCCAATGCTGGCCGCTGCGGCGGTGGTTGCCGACCTGAACGATCTGTTTGGTCTCGCGCACCGCTTTGACCATTTCCTGGCCTTCTTCAATGGTTTTCGAAAACGGCTTTTCGGTATAGGCGTCTTTGCCCGCTTGGACGGCGTCGATGAGCATGTCGCGATGCCAATGATCGGGAGCGGCCAGGTAGACGGCGTCGAGATCGTTTCGCTCAAGCACTTTTTCATACTCATAATAGGCGTCGGCTTTCTGGCCGTTGTCGTCCTCCGAGGCGTCGCGGGCTTCCATCAGGCGAACTTCGTAGACGTCGCAGACGGCGGCGATTTTCGTCCCGCGCTTTTTCATTTCGAGCAGCCCCCACATGCCTCGGTTGCCGACGCCGATGACGCCCGCCCGAATCGTATCATTGGCGCCCAATACTGTTTGCGGCGCAATCCCTTTCAGCGACGCCAATCCCGCCGCCGCAACCGAACCTTTCAAAAACGTTCTTCTCGATTTCATTTCATCACTCATAACTCTCTCCTTGCATCCATAACGCAGTTCGCCGCTGGACGAGATGGAATCAGATTGGAGCGCATAACTCGAAGGTTCCGCCGCAGTGATTTCCCGGCAGGCGCCCCCTTTTATTCATAATTACAATTTCCAATCGACGAAACTGGTTTATTTTTCTTTTTATCATGATGGATTTCATCAAAACAATCAATGAATCCAAGCCCTTAAAACATTCCCATTCCTTCGCAGGAAGACAGGCGGCTGCCTGGAGGCATTTTGGCTTCTTCGCTGTAGAAGGCCATCAAGGCTTCATCATTGATCCATAACAGGCGATATGGATCAGTTTGAAAAAGTTCGCGAAATTTGGCGGCGCGTTCGGACGGCTTCTCTTTGGCGATTTTTTCCAGATGCTGCAGCCCGCGGGCGATGCGCGTCGAGGCTTTGCGAAGATCGCCGCTGTCTTGATCCGATAGAGTGGTGCGCTTCAGCCAGCGCAGTACATGAGGCCATTTCAAGGTGAATTCCACCCAGCGCACCAGCTGATCGAGCGATGCGTTGGGCAGATTCTGCTTCTGGCGCCGCCACCAGAGGGCGTAACGGAAGCGGAACACATTGAGAAACCGCTTGATTTCGCGGGGATTGCGGGAAAATTGGGGAGCTCGCTCCAGGATCATGCTTTGCACGTCCGATTCGCCGTCGCTGAAACGCCCGATGCCTTCATCCAACACCGACCGTTCTTTCCGCTGTTTTTCGATGTCTTCCACCAGCGGGCTGTGGAGCTGCTCGCGGAAATCGGCGATTGATTCTTCCGAGCCGTCGCCCAACAACTCATCCAGAATGTTATCGGCGATGTCATGGGAGGGGATGTCCGATTTCACCGGCGTATCGAAACTCCATACGACTTCGCGCGCCCATCTCATTCCCTCCGAGGCTACCGGCTCGGTGAGAAGGCTTCGAGTGTAATTTTCGAGATTTTCCGATTCGGGAAGCGGGATGTCAAACGGCATCTGCACGAACTTATCCATAAATCGCCAGCCGATCAGCGTTTCGGCGGGATTGCCCGGCAGGCTGCTGAGAATTTTATGGTTCGCCTGTTCCAGCGCCGCCGCCACCATCTCCGCATCGATTCCCAAAACAAACATCGCTTCGGGGTAGTCACCCGCCAGAAATTGATTGAGGCCCTCGATGACCGTCGCTGTATTTTCCGGCGAACAGCGATCCAGATCGTCCACGAAGATCATTAACGGCAGACTGTAATGTTGATAATCGGGGTGCATCCACACTTGAGGTTTTCGCAGGGTTTCAAATAAGCCGCGCAGGTCTTTATCCAAGGCGTCCAGGCTGGCCTCGGTTGATTGGTAATGGGGGCAGTCGATGAATTCCTTGAGAGGCTCGGCCGCCTGCTTTTTTCGGAAACGGAAATAAGTCAGGATGAAATGCGCCGCCATCCAGACTACATCGACCAGACACCATAGAGCCATGACAGATTGTACGCTCTGCCATCCCAGCGATCCGGACGCGAAGAATCCCACTACGCCGGCCGCCAATCCGGCCGTCAGCCATTGCCCGAACATCCAGAATTCTCCGGCGATTTTCCCTAAAATCTGTTTGCGCACCGCATCGCTGCTGGCGCGATGCAGCTGTAACTCCAGCAAAAAACGGTCTCGCTGCCGGGGGCGCATGCGCGAACAAATCTGGCGTACGATGGCGTCCATCAATCCCGCCCAGATCTGATTGGCGCTCTGATATTTCCAGGCGTTAAACCATACCGTGAATCGATGGGTTCCCAGCAGGTTTTTCGAAGAGTCGTCATCGTTTATTGTCTCGTCTTGCGTCGATTCCAGAATCTTTTCCCATTCCCGGTCGGCGGTATCGTCGAAGGAATCCCCGCGAATCGGGCCGGTGAAATAAATCCATGCCGCCTGGAACAATTCCAGCAGTTCCGAAACAAAGCGAGACAACGAATGATCCTCCGCCAAAATGTTGCGGATGGGGGTGCGGGGATGCCGGAGAATGCGGAGCACTTCACCCACGGTCAATCCCGGATTTTCTTCTTCCTCCTCATCGCCTTCCTGGGAAGAGTGCGCCGATTGGTCCTCCATGGAATAAGGATCAAGGTGGTTTTGAATCATGCGCATCATGGAGGTTTTGCCCCCGCCCCACGGCGCTTGGATGCTGATGGTCAAAGGCGGCTGAGTCTGCTCATGCACCAGAAAACGATACAGTGCATAAGCGTAAGGTTCATAGCCGAGAGTGTCGAACAGCGTCCAATGATCGGAGAGAGTATGAGGGGATGGACCGATTCCTGGATCGACGCCGGGCGCTGATTTTCCGAAATGAGATAGAACCCGTCCCATGGCTTCTTGGTCGATCTGGGCCACGGCTGTTTTGCTAATTCCAATGGAATCAAGGAATTCCAGCACATCTTTGGTCTGTAAATCGTGCTCTTTGGCAAATTCATAAATACGCATGACAGTTTTCCTTGTTTATCGAGATCCGATTGAACTGCCCGACGTCTTCTGACCAATTCTGATCATCTGGAGTAATGTCTTGGGCTTGTTCCTTTTGGATGAAAATATAGTCGGCTGGTCAATCCTTGGACGCCGCCCTGAAAAGGCGCTGCGAAACAGTCCCATGATCTCGCTTATCTATCACGAATGCCTTCATTTTGCATAACTCCATGGCAAAAGCAACGGTAGTTGAGTCTGCGCATCTGTGCGACAGAGAGTAAATTATTCTCTCGAATGGTTCCTGGTTTGGTTTCTGACTGCTACGATATTTCTTTGCAGTTTTATGAAACGGAGCGTTTGCGAGATGTACGATGTGATTGTGGTCGGCGGCGGTCACGCCGGATGCGAAGCCGCTTCCGCCGCGGCGCGCATGGGATGCCGCACCGCTTTATTGACGTTCGATATTCGGAAGATCGCTTTGATGTCATGCAACCCCGCTATCGGCGGAGTGGCTAAAGGCCAGTTGGTTCGAGAAATCGATGCGCTGGGCGGCGTCATGGCGCATATTACCGACCGGGCGGGCATCCATTTTCGCATTCTGAACAGTTCCAAGGGTCCGGCGGTGCGCTCGCCGAGGGCGCAGGCCGATTTCTACGGTTATATTCAGGCGATGCTCGATCGCCTTCGCGCCACTCCCAATCTCGATCTGCTGGAGGGGGAAGGATCGCAGGTTCTTGTGAAAAACGGCGCAGTTGCAGGAGTATCCGACGGGCGTGGGAATCGCCTGGAAGCGCGCGCCGTCATTTTAACGCCGGGAACTTTCCTCGGCGGTTTGATGCATTTCGGCTTCAATAAAGTGGAAGGCGGACGAATCGATGACTTCGCCTCCAACGAACTTGCCCAGAACCTGCGCTCTCTCGGCCTGAATCTGGGGCGGCTCAAAACGGGAACGCCGGCGCGGCTTCGAGGATCCAGCATTGATTTTTCAAAACTAGAGCAGCAGCGCGGCGACGATCCTCCCCACCCCTTCTCCTTTCATCCTGAGACGGTTGTCCGGAACACCATCAGCTGCTATTTGACGCGCACCAATGAAGAAACGCATCGAGTCATCGCCTCCAATATGGATAAATCCCCTCTTTATACCGGCAAAATCACCGGCGTCGGACCGCGTTATTGCCCTTCCATCGAGGACAAAGTCAAAAAATTTCCCGACAAAACGTCCCATCAGGTTTTTCTCGAACCGGTGGGCGAAAATCGTGAACTGATCTACCCCAACGGCATTTCCACCAGTTTGCCTGTGGAAGTCCAAGAGGCGTACATTCATACGATTCCCGGTCTGGAAAAGGCGGAGATCGTCAAACCGGGTTATGCGGTTGAATATTTCTACTCCAATCCCCAGGATTTGTATCCCTGGATGGAAAGCAAGCGCATTTCGGGATTGTATATGGCCGGCCAGATCAACGGCACGTCGGGCTATGAGGAGGCCGCCGCTCAGGGGCTGACGGCGGGCGTCAACGCCGCTTTGAAATTGCAAGGCGGCGAGCCGGTTACTTTTGGACGCGACCAGGCATACATCGGCGTGCTCTGCGACGATCTTGTCACCAAAGGCGTCGATGAACCCTATCGCCTCTTTACATCCTCCGCCGAACACCGGCTGCTGCTGCGGCAGGACAACGCTGATTTCCGACTTACTGAAATTGGATATCGCTTGGGATTGATCCCTCGCGAATGGCGCGAAGAAGTAGAAGGCTGGAAGCGCAGCATCATCCGGCTGAAAGAAGAGTTGCAGCATCGAATCATCGTTCCCGGCGAATCGGTTCGCGAGTTGTTCGGCGCGATGAATCTGGGTGAAATTTCTCAACCCACGCCCCTGCTGCATATCCTGCGGCGCAAGAATATGAAAGCCGAATGGCTCGATCGCTTCGGAGCGGACATCCGATCCTGCCATCCTCGCGCCTTAGAACAATTGGAGATCGAAACCAAGTACCAGGGATATATCGAGCGGCAGCAGAAACAGATCGAAGAAGACCGCAAATCCGATCTTCGCCGAATCCCCGCGGATCTTGATTACAAACAAATCACGCATCTGCGCAATGAAGCCCGCGAGAAATTCGAACGAGTTCAGCCGACGACAATCGGGCAAGCCGCCCGCATTCCCGGCATTGTTCCCGCTGACATCACCGTTCTATGGATTGGAATCTTGAAGCGCAACAAGGAAGAAATCTCCGCCGCATAATTTGAAGTTGAAATGCGGCGCGGCATTTTGGAAGTTTCTAAAAATGAATGAAAGAAAGATGGCTTGGATATGAGAATCATCGCCGGGAAATACAAAAATCGATCCATTAGCGCGCCGGAAGGGCTGCGGACGAGACCCATTCTCTCTCGTGTTCGAAAGTCGCTTTTTGACACGCTGCAGCCTTACTTGGAGGGCGCGCGGTTTCTGGATTTATTTTCCGGCACCGGCGTGATGGCTTTAGAGGCGTTCAGTCGCGGCGCTAGTTTTGTCTATAGCATCGATTCCAGCCCCGCCGCGTTGGAAGCGGCGCAAATTAATTATAATAAAATATGCCCCGATCAGCCGTACCGCTTGGTACGAGGCGATGTGCTGCTGCTGGTTCCCCGGCTGACCAAGCAAGAAGAGCCTTTCGATGTTATCGGCGTTACTCCTCCTTACGGGCAGGATCTGGCCAATAAGACGCTGGCGCTGCTCGATCAACATTCGAACTGGCTTAAAAATGATACGGTTGTATATGTTCAGCGCGAAAAGACCGAAGATGTGAAACTCGAATGGCAAAATCTCGAGCATGTCCGCACTAAGACATACGGCAAGACGGTGTTGGAATTTTTTATGCCCTTCGAAAAATAAGCGATTATCGGCTTTGGTTTTTGAGATAGGCGCAGACTTCACGCAAGGCTTTGCCGCGATGGCTGACGGCGTGCTTTTCTTCCGGCGACGCCTCCGCCAGGGTTTTGCCGTAGGGGGGATAATAAAAGATGGGATCGTAGCCGAATCCGCCTTTGCCTTTCGGTTCGGAGGCGATGACGCCTTCGACGGTCTGCTCCGTCGAAAAGAGCACTTTTCCATCCTTGGCCAACACCGCCGCGCAGACGAATCGTCCCCGCCGCTTGGACGAAGGCGCATTTCCCAATTCGTCCAGCACTTTTTGCGTGTTTTCTTCGTCAGTTGATTCTTCTCCGCGGGCGTATCGCGCCGAGTAGACTCCCGGCGCGCCGTCCAACGCGTCGACCTCCAGACCGGAATCGTCGGCCAGCGCCATCTCGCCGGTATGGAGAGAGACTTCAACCGCTTTTTTCCGTGCGTTTTCCACAAAAGTGGCGCCGTCTTCGATCACTTCCGGGCAATCGGGGAAATCGCGCAGCGTTAAAATTTGGAGATCCAAACCATCAACCAACTGCTCCATCTCTTGCTGCTTTTTCCGATTGCGCGTAGCTAAGACGAGATTTTCTTTCATATTTCATCCAGGCATGGGGGAGATAAAGGAGATTTTCCTTCTCATGAATTGACTAAGTCTAGAAAATAGAGATCAAAAAAAGATCAGAGAGACCGAATTTGCCTGCGTTTCGCACGCGGGGGCTGAATAATCTCCGATAGCAGGATCGCCGAGCGCAGAGGCTCTCTGCGTCCTCGTTCAAAAATGGCGTTTAAAGCGGATGGCAGAGGGCGCGCGCCCGCCGATTTACGAAAATCCTTGTACCTGGGAAGTTTCGCAGGTTTTGTTGTTTGGCTGAGAGGCGTTTCTTCTTTCTTTTGAAACACCTTGGCCGGCTGTTTCGGTGGCGGAGGCGTTTCAGGCGCCGGCGCCGGCTTCGGTTCCTCTAATTCCAGCATTTCTCGAAGCATTCTTGCCCAAGCCGGCCCTTGAGCGGCCGGCCGGGGAAACGGTTCGCCTTCCGGCTCCAAATGACGCTCCTGCGGCTGTCTCCGCTTCAAGGGCTTACGGGCGGGAACTTGTTTTTGCGGCTGCTCCCAAAAGGGTTTTTCTTGGCCGAAGGTCGTCTGCGGCGGTTGTTTGGATCGCGGTTTATATGGTGGAATCGGCGATTCACCTGTCTTTTCCGATTCGTATTTTTTCTGTTTTTCCCGCGCTTTTTTCGAAGCGGCGGATGCGCCGGTCAAGATGATAAACAACAAGAACGCAAATAATTCAATCAGGTTTTCCATAACTTTAACCCATTGTTTTGAAATGGTCTGTAGTGACTAGCTTAAAAGCCGTTTTTCCTGACAGCATTATATTTCTGATCGGAAATATCATAGCATAAATTGGTTCCGTTTGCATTGCTGCATGCGCGTCTTTTGTTGTCGCCGCCGCCGGATGAATTCAGCGCCATGAATATGGATCGGATCAGAGTCCTTGATCGTTATGAAAAATCCTTTCATTTTTACCATGATATGGATCATCCAATCGCCCTCATAAAGATAAAACGAGCGATTTTCATAAAAGATTTATCAACCGGATTGATAATCGTTTAATATTGCGTAAAAAGAATTCATTTTAAGAAAACAGGAAAAATCGATTGAATAGCCAATTATCCCTGAATCGTTTGCCCAACAGCCTGGCGATCATACCCGCGCGGGGTGGATCGAAGGGACTGCCGCGGAAGAATGTGCGCCCACTGGGCGGCATTCCACTGATCGCTCATACGATACGCGCGGCGTTGAACAGCTGCATCGAACGAGTCGTTGTATCGACGGACGACGACGAGATCGCCGAAGCGTCTCGCCAATGGGGCGCGGAAGTTCCCTTTCAACGGCCGCCGGAATTTTCCGGCGATCAGGCCACTTCGCTCTCGGTTCTTCTTCACGCTTTGGATTATATGATGGAAGTCGAGAAATACCCTGTCGATCATGTCGTTTATCTGCAGCCGACTTCTCCTTTCCGCCGCGCGAAGCATATTGATGAAGCCGTGCAAAAATATCTTGAAACAGGGGCCCATTCGCTGATTTCCGTGACCGGCGTGCAGGAATTTCATCCCTACTTCATGTTCACCCTTGAGGAATCCGGCATGTTGTCGCCTTTGTACAAAATGGAGAAGCGGCCTCTGCGCCGGCAGGATCTGCCCCGCGTATACCGGATCAACGGCGCAATTTATATTTCTCAAAGCGGGTATTATCAAAACTTGCCGCCGGACGCCGCCGTCTTTGATTGGAACTCGTTATCCGCCTATGTCATGGATGCGCCCAGTTCAATCGATATCAATGATTTTCTCGACTTTAAACAAGCCGAATGGCTGTTGGAGCATCAATCTGGAGATCCCTCATGATTCGTATCGCCGTTATCACCGGAACCCGCGCCGAATATGGCATCTTGAGGCCGGTCATCGATAAAATCGATTTCGCCCCCTCGATGCAGGTCGCCGTCATCGCGACGGGAATGCATCTATCGCCGGAGCATGGGATGACGGTGCGCCAGATCGAGAACGATGGATTTCCCATTGCGGCGCGCGTCGACATGCTGTTGAGCGGCGATACGACCGCCGCGATGGGGAAAAGTGTGGGCGTCGGCATTACCGGTCTGACGCAGGCGTTGGAACGGCTGGCCCCGGATGTGGTAATGGTTCTCGGCGATCGCATTGAAGCGTTTGCCGGTGCGACGGCCGGGCTGTTTTGCGGCGCGGTTCTTGCCCATATCCACGGAGGGGAAATTACCCGCGGCGGCGTTGACGAATACCTGCGTCACGCCATCACAAAACTCAGTCATGTCCATTTCGCCGCGACGGAAAAGGCTCGACAGAGAATTATCAATATGGGCGAACACCCCAACTATGTTTTTCATACTGGCTCGCCGGGGTTGGATGATTTGTATAATCTTAAGATTCTTTCGAGAGAAGAGTTATCTCGCCATCTGGGTTTTTCGCCGCCGTCTCGTTATGCTCTGATTGTACAGCATCCGATATCCACCCATCCGGAAACCGCCGCTTTGGAAATGATCGAAACTTTGGAGGCGGTTAAATCCTGCCAGATCAGCGCCGTCCTGGCCTACCCCAATGCCGATGCGGGGAATCGCGCTATGCGGGAAGTCATTGAACAATACGCTGGCGAATCCTGGCTGCGCACCTATGTCAACCTTCCCAGAAATGCGTATGCCAGTTTGTTGGCGCATGCGGCGGTTATGGCGGGCAACAGCAGTTCCGGATTGATCGATTCGCCCGTCTTCGGCGCGCCGGTCGTCAATATTGGCGAACGGCAGGAAGGACGCGAACGGGGCGAAAACGTTCTCGACGCTCCTTCAGATAGACTGGCCATCCAGAAGGCAATCCATCAGGCGTTGACCGACGAAGAGTTCATCCAAAAAGCCAAAAAAACGACCAATCCTTATGGCGACGGGCATGCATCCGACAAAATTCTATGCGCTCTTCAATCGCTCGATCTTGCTCTGGCTCGCAAATGCAAGCGTCTGCCGTGGTGAATTTTTCTTGAACGCATAGCCATTAAATAGCTGGCGTCTTTGTCATGATTTACTCCGGAATCGGCTCTCCCAAAGCGTCGACCGGATTTTCGATTGTCAGTCTGCCGTCGGGGATGGAGGCGGCCAGGTCGGGGAGATCGTAGTATCGCAAGACGCCGTGAACGGCGTTGATCAACTGGTTTTCGGTGATGGTATTATGAAGAACGTTCGACCAGGAGATCAGTGAATTTTTGATGACGACCGAATCGAAAACCTGCGGTTCGAGCGCGGCGGCATGTAAAGCGGGAACGCCCGCTTCGCCGACTGCGACCAGATGAACCTGTTGAAATTCTCCTCCAATTCGAAGCCGTTTGAGATAAAGGGCGCAGTTGAGAATGTCTTGAACGCGCATGCCGACGTAGGTTTTATTGAGCATATAAGCGGAGAAATAATCCTGCCAATCCGCGCCGAAATATCGATGCCACTCGCTGTCGTTTCTGGGTTTGGCGGTTTCTCCCAGACTGCGCAGGTCGACGGCCAATACGTTTTTGCCTTCTTTCACCCATTGTTCTATCAATCCCCCTGGAGCGGCGGCGGCCTCTTTCCCGGCGCCGTCGACATAGAGAATGCTTTCGGAGGCTATATGGGACTTGTCGCCGCAGAGAAGCGCCGGCATAACGATCCCGTCTTGAGGAGTCAGCATGAGTTTGACTATGGAATAACCTTCTCGTTCGATTTCACCCATGGGAGCGACGTCTTGAAAGGTTGGCATATCGCCGGCCGGTTGAACGCCGATCAGGTCGCGCACTTTTTGCAGAGCTTTCTCTCGCCCTGCGTCGTGCCAATACTGCCGGCGGGCGTTTGCATATTCTTTTTCCAGTTGGAGGTTGAAATCATAAACCGATTTCGCGCCGTCCATGAGCATCACCTGACCTTGGGGCGAGACTTGGATCTCTTCATCCGTCAAAATGGGGAAATCCGTTTCCAAAATCGGCGCATCGATGCCCCGCATCCAGCGCAGCATCCAGCGCGTCATTCCCTCGCGCAACTGGAGGGAGAAGCCGTGTTCGGCGTCGGTCTCGATGAGATCGACTCGTTCGGCGAATCCCAGCCTCGTATAGAATCGCTTTGCCTGGCGGAAAGCGTACCAGGCGCCGTGGATGTCAAAGAAATCCCGGGTGGCGGTCGATAGGAGCGTCGGTTTGGGGGCGCGCATCATGATGTAATCGGCGTGATCCATGCCGAAGGCGATCTGGCCGTGAATATTTTGTTCGGCGTCCTGCGGCGCCTGATGGCGGAGCGTAGTAATGTAACAACTGGGAACCGCGCAGGCGACGCGTTCATCCAAAGCCATGATGTAACTGGTCAGAGTCCCCCCGCCGGAATTGCCGGTGCAGCCGATCCGCTGGGGATCGATGTCGCTGCGGCTGACCAGATAATCGATGCCGCGCATTCCGTCCCAAATGCGATAAGTCGCCGTGTTGCGTCCCAGAAGAATGCTGCCTGCGCCGGTCATCGTGTGACCGATGGTTCCTCCGATTTGCGGCGAACCGTCTTCATTCAAAAGTTGATAGCGCTCCCCCTGATCAATCGGATCGTAGCAGAGAACCGCAAAGCCGTTTTGGGCCAGCAGAATGCAGGCGCGTTGATAAACTTCCGAGGCCTTGCCGTTTGAACTGTGCCCGCAGGGAAAGAGAACGGCCGGGTAGGGCGCCCGGGCATGAGGTAGATAAAGGACGGCCGTGACGTAATTTTGCGGCATGCTTTGGTAGATAATCTTTTCCATGCGGTAGTTTTCGAATTCCCGCCGGTCGACGATTTCGGCGTTGAGCGGCGAGCGTTCAGGGAAGCCGCCCAATTGTTCGAGGAAGAATTCTTTCATCTTCTTCTGATGCGCCTGAAGTTGTTCGGGGGTTTTCAGTTCTTCATAACGAGCCTCTCGCTGATCGAAGGCTTCATACGTTAAGCGGCGCAAATAATCGGACATTAAGTCCTGCGGCGCCGTTCCGCCGATCGCTTCAGGTAGAACGCTCCAATCGGATGAAACCGCCGGAATCGAGCTAATCAAGACAACAAGAAGAATCCAGAATAAGGAACGCATGATTGATCTCTCCTTAAGGGAAGGCCTATTTTATTAATTGCATCGTTCAAACAGATATAAAAAATCGTTGGGCGCCTGTCAAGCGCGGTTCATGATATTTTTGTATGGGGAGTTGTAAACTTAGGGGCCGAAACGGTGGAGGTCGCCGCGGCTTTGAATGCCGTTCGACGACTCGTACACCAAGAAGATGTTTTCTCCGCCCGCAAACGACATGCCGCCCACCACGGCTGCGCCGCTGTCGCCGTCCATGATGCGATCCGGGCCGCGTGAGATCACCCACCATTTAAATGCGCCCGGCATTTCGATTCCCTTCCATGTCTTCATGGCGCCGGGGCGAAAAAATTTCTGCCGGGGTCCGTCGGGCATTGTGGGATCAAAATAGCCGTAGCGAAATCCGCCTTGGCCGTCCTGATCTTCTCGCACCTGAAAAGGATCGTCCACCGCTTCCGGATTGGTAAGATAAGCGACCGGCGTGCTGAGAGCGTTGAAATATCGGGGGCTGGTATGCCCGCCCCATTGACCGTACGGGGGGTAGCCGTTCGAATCGAGGTAATACGATTCCAGCGCGGTCGCCAACGTGCGAAAATCGCTTTCAACGCGCGCTACTTTGGCCCGGACCTGAGCATTAAGAAAGTTCGGCACGGCGATAGCCGCCAAGATGCCGATGATGGCGACGACGATCAAAAGTTCGATCAACGTAAAGGCTTGATAATTCTTCTTCGTATTCATGATTCCCGTTTCTCTCCAAATAATCGAATAGGGAAGAAAAATTATTTTCGGTGAATGATTGCTATTCGACATCACATAATAACATATTTTTAGACTGTAAATCGAATTACGCTCTTTTTATCTCAGGAAAGAATCATCGATCGCAAATGTTTGATGCTTGATCTTCATAGATTTCCTATTTCTATTCATTCAAGCATCATGGAATCTGAAGGAAAACATGCGCTCCTTCCTGAATGGCGCCGCGAATTTGCTGGAAGCCGGATAGAATGTCCGGGCCGAATTTCATCCAATAGAGGAAGATGTTGTATCGCCGTTCCTGCAGGGTATTTTCGGGGTATAGCGAATGGCGTAATCCCTCGATATGCTTTTGAATTTGCCGATGTTTTTCTCCGATTTTGCGCACTAGCAAATCTTCGGATTGCTTCAAATCCTTCTGAATGCGTGCGAAATTCTTGTCCAGGATTTTCTGGATTGTGGGATCCGCTTGAACCGCCTCTCTTTTCCAGCAATGGAACAAGGCTTCTAACGCGGCTTGGGACGCTTGACTCTCGTCTTTCCAGTTTTCCGCCGAACCTTCTTTTACGATTCGCTTGACCAGCGCGGCCGGATTTTCCATCCAATCTTTGGGAATCAGATCGTAGCGGTTCATGAGTTCGCTTTCGCGCCTATCGATCAGCGTGAAGCCGACTCTCGAAACGAGGGCCGGGCGCGGCGTTTCATGCGCTTCATAGACGCCCTGCAGCAGGAAATGATAGGCTGTCTCGCTGGGTCCTAAAATGGCCGCGGCAGTCGGCAGCAGCGCATCCTGCACGACAGGGCGCAAAACGGCGGACGGCGAAAAACTCTCAGGCTTTTTCTCCAAACGGTTCAGCAGCACGCTTTCGCTGTTGGTATGAATCCCGTCAACGGCGAATCCATGAGGAGGCGCAAAAACCGGCCGCCGCTCTCCCTCTTCAATGAGAAAAAACGATGTTCGATCCGCGCGTTTATGAATTTGCGGCGACAATCCCTGCTCCATCAGCTGCAGGCCGATGCGTTCGATCCCTTTGGTTGTTCGCAATGGATTGCGAATCTCTCGATCAAAAAGCGGAATGGCCTGGCGTCTCATCCACAAATCGTCCGGGCGGATTATGATTAAACCGTCGTTTTCGAAGATACGCCACATCAGGCGGTCGAAAAAATCGGGCGCCGTCTCCGCTCCATCCGCGCTGCTTCGTATTTTTTCGAAGACCTCTTCCGCAAATTCGGTGGGATGGGTGCTTTCCCGAATCTGTCTCAGGATTTCTTCAATGGGGCATTCCCGGAGGGGGATTTGAAAAAAAGGTCTTCGTTTTTGCCCTTGATCCGGCCATTGAAACGTCGCCGTCTCGCGATCCTTGGTCAGCCATTGCAGCACGGAGATTTCAGAAAAATCGTGATCCTCCGACGCATCCCACAAGGCGGGAGCAAAGACCTCTCTGCGCTCGCGCGTCAATCGCTCCGCCAGAGCGACGGCGTGCAGGATTTTATAAAATGTATACAACGGCCCGCCGAGCAATCCCGGCTGCTGGCCGGCGATGATTAAAAAACAATGGGGATTTTCCAGCTGTTCGATCGAGTGGAGCGAGGAGGGCGGCGCTCCCCGCCGTTGATGCGAATCGCGCAGCGCCTGCGCCAGCGATTTGCGATCGATATGCGCGTCGGCGTAGACGCGCCGCGCCGCAAGAACGGCGTCCAGTTGTTGTAACGAAGGCGGACAAATTTCCGACGCCTCGTCCGGGTTATTCAACATCTTTTCGTAAGGGCGTTCGCCCAGCAGCGCCGAGGCGTCCCAATGCGTTAACATTTCCATGGCGTTTCTTTCCCGGCTGTTTTCTTGTTTTCAGGCGGAAGCGTGTCTTGCTCCATGAATCCTGAGAATCAGTGTAGCACAAAGAGATGCGAGAACGACTCGCTGAAAGCGATCTCCAGACATCATGGAAGCCTTGGAATTTTTTTACCATAAAAACAATATCACATTGTGCCTGCTTTTCTCTCCCGGCTTGTCTTTTTCATCCAAAATCTCGGGTTATATAAAATATTTATTTTTTAAAATTTTAGTTGACGTTTTTTTTGATTACGTTTATATTAAAAAATAGGCGAAGTATTCCATCTATCATAGAAAGGACGCACCGATGCATCGACAACCGTTTTTCACCATCGCACTACTCGTTGCCGTATCGTTCTTTTCGGGAAGAGGAATTTCTGAAGCGCAGGAGGGAGGGCCATCCATTCGTGAATACGCCAACTTCATCGAAATGAAAACAGAGAAAATCCTGAAAATGATATCAATAGCGTTATTATTGGTAGTTATTCAAGGTTCGTATGCAGACAAAGTAATGCCTGTCAAGCAAATTATTCCAATGGAAATTCCAGTAGAAGATATTCCAAACAACAGTTATGAGAGGGTTGGAGTGAATATTTACGATCTTGAAATAAGCAGTCAATCCATTCGAGCGTTGATATTAGATGCTGGTCTTAAACCTAAAGGTTATGTGAATACGTACTTTAATTATATGATTAATAATCACTTGATGATCAATTATTCTTTTGCCGGAAAAATGCATGATATTGTCTCAGAAGGTCGGGGTGGATGCTATGAATCTGCTTTAATAAACGATGCATCCTCCGTGTGGATTGACGGTAAACAAGTAGCATTGCCTGATACTTATGTAAAAGACCATTGGCTACATGATACTTGGTATCCAGAATATTATGGAAAAAAACTTTATAAGGCCTTTGCTATAAAGAATTATGATGTTCATCGGATTGTGGGAATTATCCAAGAAAATGTTGATACGATATTGGTTGAATATTTCGGCGTATGGTCATATGATCCATCCGAGACAAACGATTGTAAACTAGATAATCTATATACGCTTGAGAAACCGGAAACATCCTCTGATCCCTTTTTTATTCAAGGCGAGTTCGCATTAGATGGTCAATTTTTTCTGATTCGGGAATTTGTTCAGGAAAAATCATTTTACTTTGGTGAATATGACAATCCTTATGGATATGCTCATGTCTATCCCGGCGCTTTTTTGTATGAGTTTAATACAGGCCGATTTTGCGAAGTAGAACGAGACGTCGATTTTTCGCATGATGGGGAATTTTTCGTCACTGAGCGCGATGACATGCCCACCCTGGTCGATGTCGAGACCGATGAGAATATGCTGCGCTACGACATGCCTGTGGTCATGATGGCGGCCTGCTTTTCCCCCGACGATCGCACCTTGTATATCGCCGGCGAGGATAACCAACTCTACGTTTTCGACGCCGGCCTCCAGGCCAGCGCCGCAGAAAACTGGCCGCTGTATCATTAAACAGGATGTATGTTTGATGAGGGTGCGCGGCTTCGTCGCGCACCCTTCTTGGAGA
>JAFGTC010000118.1 GCA_016934335.1 Candidatus Omnitrophota bacterium
AAGTTGAAAGGAGGGCTTCTTTCAACTCGCACCTACTCCTTTTTCACAAAAAATGTTCTTTTTTTTGATTTTTGCAAGAAGCTCAATGATTAAATGAATTGTTTTGAAATTGCATAGTTTTCTTCCTCATAAAATCTTTTCGTTTTTTTTATTCATCTCTCATTTCATTAAACTTCGCAAACAATAGATTAGAAATCGAATTTCTTGATTCTATGTCATAAAAATATCCTCCTTTATTTTCGCGTGAATTTGATTATGGCAAAAATTCCATCCATATTGTTTTAATTGCTTTTTTTCCACCGTTTAAAAACGTCCTCTATCCTCCCCTCCTTCGCATCCCCTGCATGCGCGGCCGTCAGGTAGCGCAGGTCGATCGTTTCTCCTTGAGCGATCGGCAGGACGCCGCCTTCCAGCCAGTTCATGGGCGTAGGCGAAAAGAAACCGTAATCCCGCGTGAACCACGGTTCAGGAAACCAACGGTTGCTGGGGTGCGACAGGATGGCCAACCCCTCGACGACGCCATCCCGTTCGCCGGAATAGTCGCACCAGGCCGACGCCTTCCCCCAGGTCTCCTTCTCGCCTCTCAGCCCTTCCGCATTGACGAGCGCGCCGCCCTGCAATACGGATAGTTCGGGCGTCATTCGCGCCGAAAAGAGAGAATGGTTGGTGTTCTCGATGCGCACGTCCATCAAGGCGGTCAGCGTAATCTGGAATTCAATCAACCGCAGATGTTTGCCGGGCGCCGTCACCGTGATGAGACGATGATCTCGAAACGGCGACTCCGCCTCCGGCCGCCCCCACAAGCATTCGTTTTCAATGACGATCTTTTTGCCTCGATCCATCAGCAGGCTCAGTTTCTTGGATACGATTTGCCCCCGATTCAATCCCTCCTGCCAGTAATTGCCGCCGTTGACTTTATCGCACCCGAAGAAAAGCGAATGGTGATGAGGATACGGCTCGGACGACTCCGTCGTAAGGCTTTTCCCGCTCAACGGCCCGTTCACCGGATAAAAGTAGGGATATTTCCAATCGGGCGTCGTCCTGTAAAAAGTGAAAAGAGCGTCCTCCACATAAATCGCAACGCCGTCCGGCTGAATTTCCGCCCGCAGCGTCTGCCATCGTTTGCAGGAAGCCAGCGCATGGAGCGCAATAAGACACAAAATCAAGGAAAGCCATTGCCGGGCATGCTTCACAGTTTCATCCTCCCCCGCGCATCGTAATGTCGCCTTTGCTGATCAGCCCATTGGTCGAGTCATAGGGCAGCCCCCGAATGATTTCACTGCCGCCTAGCTCTTCCGCGGTCGTATCAGGCCCCATTCCCAGCAGCGTCCACTGTCCTTCCTTGAGCGGCTGGAGTCCTCTGCGTTCCGCGTTCCCCGGCCAGAGAGCGGCGAAATTATGGTCGTTCCCATCGATGACTGATTCGTTGTCGCCGTAAAAATAGGTTCCCGCCAACGCAAGCATGAGACGATCGCTGGTATTGGTGATTTTTCCGAAAAAAGGATCGTTGGGTATCGACGTGATATACGAGACCGGACTGGTGAGATTGCCCAATATGCATTTTTGATTGCGAACGGCGTCGTCCAGATTATCCGGCGAGCAAAATCCCCATTTTTTTAACCGTTCGAGAACCTCCGGGCTTCCCTCATCCCAAAAATCAACCAGCAGACTGCCTTGATCAACCCGAAACGATTCAATGGCCGTCCCCAGAGATTTCATATCGGCCTGCGAACGCGCTATTTTCGCCCGGATTTGCGCATTCAGAAAATTGGGAACGGCGATCGCCGCCAGTATCCCGATAATGGCCACTACAATTAAAAGTTCAATCAGCGTGAAGCCGCTTCGGTCGCGCATGATCCTCCCCAAATTCCATCAAAAATATCCAATAAAGTATATACAAACTAAATGTTAGAATTCAATCTATCATACGATCTTTTGGTCGTCAAGATAAGTTGTGAATATTTTAAGTTTTTGATAATCAAGTAATTAATGAATCTGTTGGATGGTGATCTCTTTTTCCTTGAACCTGGATGGATCGTGGCAGCCGCTTTACGGGCCTATTTGTATATGGTAATATGAACTCGTTGAATTTTTTCCATTGATATTCTTTCATGGATGAGTGGGGTGATGACTGTTGATTCGTAAAAATCGATTCCGCATAATCATTGATCGCGATTCACCTACGCCGACCTATCAACAGTTATACGATCAAATCGTGCAGTGCATCGAAAGCGATGATTTCCATGTCGGCGAATATCTGCCCACCGAACATGAAATTTGTGAACTATCCGGCCTCAGCCGCATGACCGTCCGGAAAGCGATGGATCGCCTGAACCAAATGGGTTTGGTAAACGCCGTCCGCGGGCGGGGAACCTTCATCGCATCCAAAGAAACCTCCGCCGACTCCAAGACTTCGATCGGCTTCGCCCTGCGCCCCCAACGCTACATCGAGGAAGATCCATTCTATTCGCAAGTCCTGCTGGGCGTCACCCGGGAAGCCCAGAAGCGGCGCATCCATCTGGCTTTTATATCCGGCGAACAGGTGGAGCGAGGAGAACAATCATTAGCACGGAATCTTTCCATCAATCCTCTGGCCGGTCTTATGATCGCCGGGCAGATGCCTCAAGGTTTTCTAACGTATATCCAACAACTCCATATCCCCTGCATCTTTCTGAATTATCGGTCGCACCTCTATCCCTTCGACTCCGTCGCCGCCGATCAACGAGAAATCGGACGCCTTTTGGCGCATCATCTGCTTGATCTTGGACACGAACGCTGCCTCTATCTGAGCGGCGAGGCGGATAATATCGCTTATGAAGAAAGATTGGCGGGATTCCAGGAAATATTCCAGACCGATTCTAAACGGCAGGTTTATGTCTTGAAAGGCTGCAAGCATTCCGAATCCGGACGCATGATGATCCAAACCGTCTTGAAGAAGCGCGTTTTATTTTCTTGCGTGGCGGCCGGCAACGACATGATCGCCATCGGCGCTATGAACGAACTGCAGGATCGCGGCATCCAAGTGCCCCAGGATGTCAGCGTCTGCGGCATCGATAATGTCTCGTTTTCCGAAAACAGCCGCCCCTCGCTGACCACCGTCCATATCGAAAAACATCAAATGGGAGTCAAAGCCCTGCAGATTTTGATGGATCGCATTCAAAATCCAACGAACGTGCAGCAAACGATCTTGCTGGGCGTCAAACTCTGCATTCGTCAATCGACCGGGCCGGCGCCTGCCAATCTCGGCGAGAAGATTCAACTGGAAGCGGACGGGAAGGGAGCGGGATGATTTCTGACGTTCTGCGTTCTGTTAATTGTGGTAAAGGTTGATTGATCAATGGATAGGTGGGAAAAATGACATTGCGTTCATTTTCATTGGAACATGAAATCGCCTTGATCGTCGGCGGCGCCTCCTCCGAAATCGGCTTGGCGACCTCTCTCTCGCTGGAGGAAGCGGGCGCTCAAGTCGTACTCGCAGAACCCTCGGCGTCTGATTTGCAAAAGGCGGTTCAACGCATCGGCGGCCGCTCTTCGTATGAAATATTCAATGCGCCCGACTCCAACGCGGCGCCCGACTTGCTTGAATGCGCCGCTCGACGCTTCGGTCCTCCATCAATCGTCGTCTACATTCCCGAAATTTTCTTGGAGGAGGAAAATCGTACGCCGCCGGTCGAAGAATTCATCCGCGTCTTCAATGAACATGTCTCAACCGCCTTCGCGCTGGCGCGTTCCGCTGCGCCGACCATGATTCAACAAAAGCGCGGCGCCATCCTCTTTGTCGCCTCTATGGCCTCCGTGCTGCCGCTTTCCCGATCGATCGCCTATTCTTCCGTCAAAACGGCCATGCGGGGATTGGTGCGCACCCTGGCGACGGAACTCTCTCCCTCCGGCGTCCGCGTCAACGGAATCGAATCGGGATTTATCGACTCACCATTGGCAAGGAAAGCGTTCGAAAACGATGCGCAGCGCCTTCAATACGTCATGAATCGAACCCCCATGCAATCCATGGGCGAACCGGAGGACGTTGGATGCGCGGCCGTTTATCTTTGTTCTCCCGCCGCCAAATATATTACGGGAATTTCTCTTCCCGTTGATGGAGGCGCCTGCATCGGCTTTTAATGAAAAGGATCTTGATGCCATGAAAATCGGCCTTGGATTATATCGCCACATGCTGACCCCCGATAATTTCCGCTTCGCCAAACAAGCGGGATGCACGCATATCGTCGCTCACATGGTCAACTATTTTTCCGATGAACTCCTGCACGGCACGGACGAAACCCGCAACTGGGGAATATCCGACAATCAAGACAAACTCTGGAGCGAAGAGGAACTTTGCGCCTTAAAAAAATCGATCAACGACGAAGGGCTGGAATTGGAAGCCATTGAAAACTTCGACCCTTCTCATTGGTATGACATCCTGCTCGACGGCCCCCGAAGAAATGAACAAATCGAAAACCTCAAGACGCTCATCCGCCGCCTGGGGAAAGCGGGCATTCCCGTTATGGGATACAATTTCAGCATTGCGGGCGTATGGGGGCATGTCAACGGTCCGTTCGCCCGGGGCGGAGCGACCTCCGTGGCCTTTCTCGGATCCAACGGCCCCAAAGAGACGCCCATCCCCCGAGGTCATATCTGGAATATGGTTTACAATCCCAACGCCCAGCCCGGCTTTGTCGAACCGGTGACGCCGGAGCAACTCTGGCGGAGACTCGAGGCTTTTTTGCATGATGTAATCCCTGTCGCCGAAGAAGCCGGCGTCAAACTGGCCGCTCATCCCGACGATCCCCCCATGCCGACCCTGCGCGGCTCGGCGCGCCTCGTTAACCAGCCAGCCCTCTATCAAAAATTGTTGGATCTCGCCCCCAGTCCTTCCAACGCCTTGGAATTTTGCCTGGGCTCCCTCCAGGAAATGAGCGATGGGGATATTTACGAGACCGTAGACCAATACAGCCGCCAGAATGCAATCGCGTACGTGCATTTCCGCAACGTCAAAGGCAAAGTGCCCAATTATTATGAAGTCTTTATCGATGAAGGCGATATCGATATGATCCGGGTGCTGCGCATTTTACGCCGCAATGGATACAACGGCGTGTTGATCCCCGATCATACGCCTCAAATGACCTGTGATGCGCCTTGGCATGCGGGGATGGCTTTCGCCATCGGCTACATGCGCGCCGCTCTGCAAATTATGGAAAAAGAAAATCATTCCTAACCGGACAAGAAGGAGACAGCCATGACAAAAACCGATCGAGTTTCACGCAGGAGTTTTTTGAAAAAGGGAAGCGGCGCCGGGATGGCCGCGATGACCGCGCCGCTCATCGTTTCCTCGAAAGTATTTGGCGCCAACGATGTGATTGGCATGGGAATCATCGGCCCCGGCCGGCGCGGATCCCAACTGATGGGCGATTTCAGCCGCCTGCCGGGCAATCAATTCGTCGCCGTCAGCGATTTTAATTCCCGCCGCATGGATCAAGTCGCCGCGGGCAAAAACTGGAAGAAATGCAAGGATTTCCGCGATCTGCTGGAACTCAAAGAAGTCGATGCGGTCATCGTCGCCACGCCCGACCATTGGCACGCGTTGTGCTCGATTTACGCCAACATGGCCGGCAAGGACGTGTATGTCGAGAAGCCCATGACTCTCACCGTCGCCGAAGGGCGCGCCATGACCGACGCCGCTCGTAAATACAAGTGCATCGTTCAGTGCGGCAGCCAGCAGCGCTCCGACGCCAAAAGCCGCGTCGGCTGCGAACTGGTCCGCAATGAAGTGATCGGCAAAATCAAAACCGTCCACGCCGCCAATTATCCCAGCCCGTGGGATCAGCCTTTCCCCACGCAGCCCGTCCCCGACGGCATTGATTGGGATAGGTGGATCGGCCCCGCGCCGTTCCGCGGCTATCACAAAGATATCATGACGCCCCGCGCTCAACCGGGGTGGATCTCCATCGTTGACTTTTCCGGCGGCGAGGTTACAGGATGGGGCGCTCACGGCATCGATATGATTCAATGGGCCCTGGGAATGGAGAACAGCGGCCCTGTCAAAATTTGGGCGGAAGGCAATCCCCGAGAATTAGACCGCGTCGTAAACATGCAATACGAAAATGGAATCCTGGTTCGCACCGACAACGAAGGTCCGCAGGGCGGCGCGAAATTCGACGGCGAAAAAGGTTCGATTGTCGTGGATCGCGGCTATTTCAAAGTCGATCCCCCGGAATTGGCCGAAGCGGAATGCAAAATTAAATTGCCGGTCAGCCGCAACCACCAGCAGAATTTCCTGGATTGCGTGCGCAGCCGCGAGCTTCCCATCGCCGACGTCGAAGCGGCCCACCGCTCCACAACCATGTGCCATTTCATCAACATCGCCCGTTGGACGCAACGCGAATTGCAGTGGGATCCGAAAAAAGAGCAGTTCATCGACGATAAAGACGCCAACACGTATCTCGATCGTCCCCGCCGCAAACCCTGGGAATTGCCGAAGATTTAATCGCATTCCCGTGGATGACGCCTCAAATCAATCAGGGAGGAAGTCGCACATTTCCTCCCTGATTTGAATAATCTCATTGCGCTTCATGGAAGACCGCCGCAGGTTGTTATACCGTTGGCGAGGTTATTCTGTTTAAGTCCTCCCCTATCGATTTATTAGGATTGATAAGAAGGCAGTTCTATCGTAAAGCTGGAGCCTTTCCCCTCCTCGGACTGGATGCTTAAATGCCCGTCGTGCGCCTCGATGATCGACTTGGTAATGCAAAGTCCCAAACCCGTTCCGCCGATGTTCCTTGTGGCCTTATTTTTAACGCGGAAAAAA
This sequence comes from Candidatus Omnitrophota bacterium, assembly GCA_016934335.1. Taxonomy (GTDB): domain Bacteria; phylum Hinthialibacterota; class Hinthialibacteria; order Hinthialibacterales; family Hinthialibacteraceae; genus JAFGTC01. The sequence goes on from JAFGTC010000118.1 coordinate 6,803, forward strand.
CGCTGAAACAACTTCTTCTGATTTTCCGCGCTGATGCCCATCCCTGTATCGATCACGTCTATGACGATCCACTCATCCCGTTTCTCCGCTCGAATCGACGTCTTCCCTCCCTCCGGCGTATATTTGATCGCGTTGGAAACCAGATTCGTAAGCGCCTGCTGCAGACGATCCTGATCGCCGGATGCCAGCAGGCCTTCCTTCGTCTCTACATGAAACTCGATCTTTTTCTGATCCGCCTGCGGCTTCATCGTCAAATAGACAAAATCGCAGAGATACTTGATTTCCACTTTCCCGAACGACATATTCAACTTGCCTGTCTCAATCCGGGAAAGATCCAGCATGTCGTCGATCAACGAAGCCAGCCGATTGGTGTTCGTCGACACAATCGCAAGATAACCAAGGATTTCTTCGGGGATGTCGCCTAATTCCCCGCTTAACATCAAATCGATATAGCCCTTGATCGAAGTGAGCGGCGAGCGCAATTCGTGCGATACAATAGAGATCAGATCCGATTTAAGCCGGTCTAACTCTGCCTGCTCGGTTCGATCCTGAATGATCAGAACAAATCCGGCGTTGCTATGAGTCTCCGAATCGACTATGGGAGAGGCGCTGATTCTCAGTTCTTTCCCTTCATAAGAGAGATCGACGAGTTTTTTTTCGATCGCTAAAAAAGAATGGTTCTTAAAGCCGATGGTTTGCGCTATATCCGGAAATAGAGTTTCGAACGGCAGTCCGATCGCTTCGTTCTCCATGGGAAGCAATAGACGGCGGGCGGCTTGATTGATATGCATAATTCTCCCTTGAGAATCGCAGCCGATTAGTCCTTCTCCCATGGCTTCTATGATCGCGGCCACTTTATTTTTCTGCTCGGCCAGTTGCAGCGTTTTTTCCAAAAGTTCTTTCGTGACGGCCGTCACATCCTCTCGCAGATTCTCGATGCGCTGATCGTTAGATCGGGCGGCTTCCTGCAGCGATTCCAACGCATGGATGCGCCGGGGAACATTCACTGCATATCGAACAGCAGGATGATCGGCGTCAGCTGCGGGGGAGATTTGAAAACGTATTTTCCCCGTGTTTTTACGCGATAAATGAAAAAAGGTCGGTTCATGGAATTTGGAGCCGCTGTCTGTTTCCACCTGTCGAATCATGACAAGAAATTCATCCTTCTCTACGACAAAATCCAGCAATTTTTCTCCCGGACGCAAATGATATTCTGACTGCGCCGAAAGATTGCTGTCGAGAATAATGCCTTCCTTGTCAAGAGTCAGCAAAGGATCAACGGATGTCCGCCAAAGAAATTGAGTCAAACTGGGCGATTGCATAATTTCTCTTTACATTGATTAACTTATTAATAAGTAGTATATCAATCTATTCTTGCGCGATAGTTACTGGAAGTGGTGCAAGTTGGTTCTGAAAATGATCGCGCAGCCACGTCTCTGTGATCAATGTGCGGATCAGAGGATTTGCATAGTATTGTTTATGCAAAAAAATGGCAGGCGGATTGGCTCTTCCCGGCGCGGGAATTCGGATCAGCCGATCCAGGAGATCTTGGCGATGATACGCTTCCAAAAAAATCTCCAATTGCCCGACCGGCACGGCCGCCGCTTGAATGCTCCCCACAAATAGATGCCGCAAGGTTTCCATGGGAGAATAAAAAACGACCGTTTGTGGATCTTCTCCCGCCTCCTTCTTCCAATACTCGATTTGATACTTTCCCCCTACGCTGTAGCGTGGATGCACTACCCCTAATTTTCCTTGCCACAGATCGTTTTGTTCGAGAAAAATGATCTCCCCTTGGATCGGCGGTTGATCGATGGATTGCGATCGTTTTTCTTCCAGCAGAGGATAATAAATTTTTTCTTCTTGATTGATTTCCTCCGTGACAAATGAAAAATCTCCTTCAATGCACTCCGGCTCTAAATACTTTACCTTGCGGAGATAAGCATCCAATGAATCGCTTTTTGATTCGATGGATAAATCTAAACCCGTATAGGCGAGAAGATGACTATTGTTCCACGCAGCGAATAAGGGATGCAGCGACGTCTCTCCGGATGGCGCATATTGAAAAGTCGAATTGGCGCCGGGCCACATCACAAAATGAAACGTCTTTTTCTGAGGCGGAACCCGATCCTGGCAAAAAACATCCTTGATGATGAATAAAGGCGCCGCTATCAAAATCGCGGTGAAAAAAGTCGCAAAAAGATGTTTATTGATTCGATTGAATTGCCCGTTCATTGCATTCGATCTTCCCGATTTCATTATTTTTGAGAATGAACATCCGTTCATTCTCTCCATTTCCTATGGCTACTAAACCACATTCTATCCGCTTTGGGAACCTTGAATCTACGATGCCATTTAACTTTCTTGATAAATGGTCAAAACTTGTTTTAGTGGGTTACATTTCAATAGGTTCTAGGTATACTACTAAACGCATCACGAAACAATATTCTAAGACCGATTGTTCAGCATATCAGAAATTGTCGTTTCCCTGTTTTGGATAAATTCTCCTTCTATGGCTGATTCTATATGAGTGTTAACTTAATAATTTTTTTTGGTTTAAGACGTTGAGCTTATGAGATTATATCAAGGTAGGCCATTGAGGACTCTGAAGCAGATAATGTGCTCTTGACAGACGTTTTTTTCTTATGATAACTTGATTCCTATTATCAAGTTATCGGTTAAAACATGAAATTTTCTCAGAGTGTCGATTTAGCCATACATTCTCTGGTATATATAGCTCATAACTCCACCGGCGAACCGGTCATAATTCGCGAATTAGCGCGATCCGTCAGAGCCTCGGAAAGCTATTTGGCTCGGATTATGTTACAATTGGTGAAGGTCGGCTTCGTCAATTCGATCCGTGGAAAGCATGGCGGTTTTGTTTTTAGAAAATCTCCCGAGCAAATCACCATCGCTGATGTGGTCATGGCGATTGATCAAGATGCGGCCCAATTTGTATGTCCCTGGGAAGAGCGCGGGTGCGAAGTACACGAAAACGAATGCCCTTTGCGCTCCCTGTTCTGCAAAGCCCAGCAACAGATGTTTAATGTTCTCCGCACCATGACCATTAGCGATATCGCCGCCGATCATGTCCGGGAACATAGAAGAGTTTGGTTGAATCCGATCGATTCAACCGTAGCAAACGCAGCAAACAAGAAAAAATGAAATCCTTGAATCTTGCACCTTCTGTTTTTCGTGAACGATTCGCATGGATTACAGAAAATGCGTAACGGATTCTCGGCTTAATCGTTAATCCCCCATAACGGGGACGCAAGGGGGAGCCCTTTCGTGGGAACACATGGCGAAGGAGCTGATAATACAATGACATACACGCTTGCTGCTACAAGCATGTACGAGGATGATGACATTCTCGAAGAAAAAACGTTGGATATTGATCTCGGCCTAGACGAAGAGGATGATGACAATCTTTTCTTCCCGCCTGCGGCTCGTCAATTGACTATAGCCAATTCCGAAGCGGAGCGTTTTGAAGATCGAGTATCACGAAAACGCTCCGTTCACAACAGTCTGCGACTTTATCTTCGAGAAATCGGCAGTATACCCCTCTTAACCAAGCAAAACGAGCAGGAAATCTCGCAGCGCATGCAGGACGGCCGCAAGCGCATCTGCATTGGCGTCGCCCGGAGCATCCCTGCTTTATATGATATCCAGGAAATCATTGAAGACGTCAAAAATGGCGCACGCCGTCTCGATGTGATCATGAATTCATCCCCCGACAACTTGAAATCGGAGCGGGATGTCGCACGGTTTATCTCCGGATTGAAGCGCAAAGTCGATAAAGTCATTCAAAAATCGAAAAAAGCGATCGAGTTAATCGAGAAAGACGCTCCGAAAGCCAGAGAAATGTTTAATAAATCGGGCGAAGATTTATACAAAATCGGATTCGCGCCCGAAACCGTCCAGGAAGTCGCCAACGATCTCAAACGATTCGCTATTCGCGCCGATCGCTCCATCAAACAAAAACACCGCATCCAAAACCTTTTCAATGTAACCCCGAAAGAATTAGATCGATTAGCCGGACGATCCCGTGTCACTGACAAAACTCTTCTCTCATTGTGCCGAAAATCTCATCGGAAAAAAGAAGAAGTAATCGCCGAACTGGAAAAATTATCCACGGCTCAACAGATTCTCAATAAAGTCGACGAAAGTGGAGATGATCCTTTGCGCCTCTTCCGGGCGGTGAAGATCATTCGCCGCGGCGAAAAAGAAGCCCAGCGCGCCAAAATGGATCTGGTGCGCGCCAACCTTCGCCTCGTCGTCTCGGTCGCTAAAGGCTTCCGCCATCGCGGCGTCCACTTGCTCGATCTTATTCAGGAAGGCAACATCGGTTTGATGCGCGCCGCCGAGAAATTCGACCATCTCCTCGGCTTCAAATTCAGCACCTACGCTACCTGGTGGATCCGCCAGGCCATCTCCCGCGCCTGCGCCAGCCAGGCCCACGACATCCGCATCCCCGTCGGCCTCCAGGGAACCTGGCACCGCATTACTAAAGCCTCCGAAGAACTTCAACAGGAACTGGGACGCGACCCGACGCCCGAAGAAATCTCCCACCGCGTCGATATCCCTGTCAAAAAATACATGAAACTGGCCCGCGTCGTGCAGCGCGCCGTCTCCATGGAAACGCCCATCAACGAGAGCGAAGACAGTTTCCTTGGCGACTTCATCGAAGACCAATCCGTGGATTCGCCGGTCGACAACGCCAGCCACAACTCTCTCGAGGGCGAAATCGTATCCGCCTTGGAAACGCTGACCGAGCGTGAGGAAGCCGTCCTCCGCCTGCGCTACGGCCTGGACGACGGGCAGCCCCGCAAACTCGAAGAAGTTGGCAACCGCTTCGGCATCACCCGCGAACGCGTGCGCCAGATAGAAACCAAAGCCATCCGGAAACTGCGCCACCCCCTCCGCGCCCAGCGCCTCAAAGGCTTCCTGGACGGCTTGACATCCTGACGATTACTCGGGATATCTGCAATCTGTGAAATAAAAGTCGGTAGGGCTAAAAGCGAAGCGCAGCCCACCAAGACAGCAGCTTTTCGTTACAGCCCCTTATTTGGGGGCAATCCCAAGAAATGGATTTAATTCAATGGGAGGATTCCCAGCTATTCGTCTGAGAACATTTATTTGTCCAGTATGAGAAACAGCATCTTCAATTGGCCCATTGATTAAGTGCCAAAATGGTTGGTTTTCAATTTGAATGGACTCAAGTTTTGTTTCATCCATATTCGCAAATTCATCACGCAACATTTGAATGATCAACAAAATTTCTTTGCGTAAATCATAATCATCTTCCGGCCGTTTATACTGCAAATGCAGCACATGAATGCTCATCCAATACGCCAATCCCCAGATATGTTTAACAATATCATGGATGCTTTTCCCATCAGGAGAGAATGGAAAGGCATAATCTTTTAGTAATAGATCCTCGGTTGCCCAATAAAATCGAAAACCTAAACCATCCAGCATACGAACGATCATATTCGGTGCATTGATAGAAGCCGGATACTCATTAATTTCTCTGAAGGGCAATTCTTCCTTCATTTCTCCCTCCTATGTAAACTTGGATTTTCAACGTGATTACAACACCCTATGCAGCAATGATCACGCACTGCGCCACGCTACAATTCTCAATCGCACCACCTGGATCACTGTTATCATATATATAACAAGTGCACGTCTTCATCTACTTTGAATGAATCCTCTTTTATACTTATAACGCGTATAATTACCACGTTGGCGGCGGAGGTTGGTTGTCTTGGGTTCCTAGCCAATCAATGCCGATATCGGCGCGTCGGCGTAGCAGTAGGATCAATTGACCTGCATGATGTTGGACATGGCGGAGATTGTTCAACAGGAACTCACCGACATTTAGTTCATACCACCAGAAACCGCATCGCTCTAGGGATCGATCATCAGTCAGTTTTTCGAACGTTTCGCGGCATTTCCACAAGCAATGGTCGGCGTAATCTAACAATTGATCCTGGGTATAAGCCTTCTCGGGCGTTGTGACAATCCCGCCGTATTCCTTGTAATCGCCCGGAAGAAAGTGCGCCTTATCCTCGTGGTAATCCATTGCCTTGAATGATTTCTCATCATCGGATAGGTAGAAGTCAGTGAAAAACAGCGCATGATAGGCCAGGTGCCAAAAGGGCGAGCCGTCAGTGCGGTCATCCCATAGGTTGTCCGGACAGGCCTCGATGGCCAATCGCATCATTTGAATTGACGCCGCGAACTGTCGGCCGATCATCTTTTGCCAGTTGTTGTCCATAATTCACCTCTTGGGATTCTTCTGGTTTTTAATTTTGTGAGCAATATATCGATGCGAGTCTAGTTTTCATGGGCAAATCATATCACTACGAACCACCTGATGACATTATCCTATATCATAGAGTCCCTTTTCGATAAATAGGGATTAATTGGAATCGTGCGCGCATAGTGCGGGTGCGGCGGCGCCTTGCTGCGCTTCCTCGGTCGGAGTCGTTTATCCGCTCGGATTCATTTATATAACACGGTAAATCCTACGATGTTTCCGAACCTGGCATTGCAGAAGGGAGCGACCACTCAATATTTTTTCCCGGGGGAAATCGGGAAAAATGCGAGATTACTGCAAGTATGAATTAGGACTTATTTGTGCGTGAAAGGTTTGGAATTTCGAGGGTAGAAAGAATATCAATCTGAGTTGGAGCAAGTGCTTCGAAAAGGCTCTCGGAATTTATTGATGGCGGCTTTGCAGAATGAAGTGGATGAGCATATCGAGCTCTTTAAAGAAAAGAAAGATGAGTACGGACGCCGTCTGGCGACTCGCAACGGCTCTTTACCGGAGCGAGAAATTCAAACGGGAATCGGCCCAGATTCGCTCAAACCAAAGCTCATCCCGGCGCTGCTTCCTCACGCGCCCCGCACCCGCCGGCTGATCTCATTGACGCGGTCGAAATCCTCCCGCGTCACATTCTCCGGAATCCCGCCGGAATCCATAAAAATCAGGCGGCCGTACTCTTTTCCGAGGCGGCCGAGTTTTTCTAGATAGGTTTCCTGCTCGTCCGCTTTCCATTCCCAAAAACTGGCCGGAAAGCCCCCCACAATGATAAAATGCTGCGAATAATTCGCCATCAGATGATCGATGTCGTGCTTCTCTTCGGGATCGAAGGGATTGATGAAATCGAATCCGCATTCCACCAGATCGTCCAGAATCTTTCCGATCGCTCCATGGCTGTGCAGGTGAACGTCGGCGCCCAGTTCATGCACCGTCTCGCATAATTTTTTATGCCACGGCTTGAAAAATTTCCGATAGATCGGCGGCGACATCAGCATGGCCTGCTTCGAACCGAGATCGTCGCACAAGGTGATGCAGTCGGCCCCGGCTTCCACCATCTTCCACGCCGCGGCCAGGTTCCATTCTCCCAGCATATCCAGCATGGCGTGCGTGAAATCCGGCTCGGTGATCAGCCCCATGAGCGTGTCGGTATAGGCGCGCAGAAAATAATGCAGGCCCGAGAAAAAACCATTCAGAGAGGCGACGACGTACTCCCCCTTCGATTTTAAATAGCGAACGTCTTCCGCGAATCCCGCATAGCGGCGGGGATCGTTGGGATCGGGCAGTTCGAACGCTTTCAGATCGTCCATGGATTTGATGGGATGATCGAAGTGATAATAAAAATGGGGATGAAATTGCACTTTGGCGCGTACGCCCGTTTCATACTCGACCACTAGTTCGTCTTCGTTCTTATAAAGAAGACGAGAGAAAAACTCGCCCGGCCCGCCGTGGCCGAAGCAGATGTTCGCCCCCTTCCCCAAACACGCGAAGCATCGCCCCGTCTGATTGTTGAATGCGATCATGCGATCCAGCGCCTCCGCCCCCATCGGCGACATATCGTAATGATCGGGAACGTCATAGATCCACATGGGCGAATAATGACATTCGGGCGGAGTCAGTCTTCGCGCCAGGTCGCCGTTGAAAAACGACATCCAATGCTGCGGAACGGGGACGTCTCTGGTTCCATTCAATACCGCTTTGATCCATTCGTATTTAGTCATTTTTATGGGCTTTTCGTTTCTTTTTTTGATCTCGAAATTCAGTATCACGGCCTCTATCGGCTGCGTCAAGACCTTCCCGAAAAACGCTTCGATGAAGGGGTGTTGGGATAGAGCCATGATATGATAGAATCGTTGTATTACATTTCGGATCAGGAGTTCTTCGCATGATTCACGCGGCGGTTATTGGAATGGGCGGAATATCCCGCACTCACATCGAAACTTATTTAAAATTCTCGCAGCGCTGCAAAATCTGCGCCTTGTCGGATACCTATCTGGAGAAAGCGGAAAAGAAGCGAGATGAGTTTCATTTAGACGTCCCTGTGTATGACGATTACAAAAAAATCCTGAACGATCCCCAGATCGATCTGGTCTCCGTCTGCACTCCGCCTTACACCCATGCGCCCATCAGCGTCGACTGCCTTAATGCGGGTAAGCATGTAATTTGCGAGAAGCCCATGGCCTCTTCGCTGGCCGAGTGCGACGCCATGCTCGACGCCTGCCAAAAAAGCGGAAAAAAACTGGCGATCATCGCCCAAAACCGCTTTCGCGATCCCATCCGGAAACTGAAGGCGGTTCTCGATTCGGGAAAAATCGGCCGCGTGCTGCATGCCCAGGTCGAATCGTTCTGGTGGCGCGGCCATTGCTATTACGATCTTTGGTGGCGCGGAACCTGGGCCAAAGAGGGCGGCGGCTGCACCCTGAATCACGCCGTCCACCACATCGACATGTTTCAATGGATGATGGGCATGCCTTCCGAAGTGCTGGCGGTGATGACCAACGCCGCGCACGACAACGCCGAGGTGGAGGATCTATCGATCGGCATTTTGAAATATCCCGGCGGGCGGCTCGCCCAAATTACCAGCTCCGTCGTGCACCACGGCGAAGAGCAGCAGCTGGTTTTCCAAGCCGAAAAGGCTCGCGTTTCGTTTCCATGGAAAGTCTACGCCTCCACTCCCCGCAGCAACGGCTTTCCCGATCAAAACCCTGATTTGGAAGCCGAATTGAACGCCTTGTACGAACAGAGCCCCGGCCTGAACTACGAACTCTACGAAGGCGAGTTCGATAACGTATTGACCGCCATCGAGACCGGCGGCGACGTGTTGGTCGACGGCCGGGAAGGCCGCAAAACCTTGGAATTGATCATGGCGATCTACCAATCGGCCTGCACGAATCGGCCGGTCTCTCTGCCGTTGGATCGAACCAGCCCCTTCTACACGGCGGAGGGCGTGCAGGAAAACGCGATTCACTTCTACGAAAAAGGCGAATCGGTCGACAACTTCGGCGATGACAATATCATTGTCGGCTCGAGTACGGATCAAAAGAAATCATAATATTGAATCGAGGAGCGCAGCTATGCAAAAAGCGGATGGAATGATGTACGCCCCCAAAGGAAAAAGCGAGGCGGTCTGCCAAAAAGGCGAATTTCGCTTCGCCGCCGTCGGACTTGATCATGGACATATTTATGGAATGACCAATGGACTCATCGAAGCGGGCGGGGAACTGATCTGGGCGTATGATCCCGATCCCGCCAAACTGGAGGCCTTCTGCAAAACCTATCCCGACGCCAAAGCGGCCTCTTCCGAAGAACAGGCGTTGAAAGATGAATCCCTGCACATGATCGCCAGCGCCAAGATCACCTCGGAGCGCGGGCCCTTCGGCCTGAAGGTCATGGATCACAAAAAGCATTACTTCTGCGACAAAGCGCCCTTCACCACCTTCGAACAATTGGATCGGGCGCGCGCCAAAACAGCTGAAACCGGCCTGATCTGGGCGGTTTATTACAGCGAACGCCTTCATGTGGAAGG
>JAFGTC010000119.1 GCA_016934335.1 Candidatus Omnitrophota bacterium
GCGCAAAACACGACCCGCGAACAAATGAAAATGTTATTGACCCGCCTGGGCTTCGACAGCCGGGCGGTCATAACGGGGGACGTCACGCAGATCGATCTCCCCAGCGGGCGCAGGAGCGGTTTGATTGAAGCCAGTCAAATTCTGGAGGATATTGAAGGCATTTCCTTTGTTTATTTGGGCAAACATGACATCGTCCGGCATCCCTTGGTGCAGAAAATCGTCGCCGCCTATGAAAACAGCAACGGGCAGACAGAATCGCCGCCGCGGGAGAATGGGAACCACCAGCCTGGCGGCTTGGAAGAAAAACCGTCGTAAAACCCGATTTCTACGGTGAACAGTCCAATGCGAAAATCCGACAAGAAACGAGGCAATGGCGCGAAAGCGAAGAAGCCCTCCCTCAAAGAGCGTTTTCTGTTTTATGTGGAAGCGGTTCGCCGGAACCTGCCTTACTATCTCGTCATTCTGGCCGCTGCAGCCTTGATCGATTTCATGATTCGCCCCATGTCTGCCTTGGAATTGAGTGGATTTCAAATAGGCCAGCCTTCGCCGCGAGTCATATCCTCTCCGCTGGAATTCGAATATGTCGACGTCATCAATACTCAAATCAGACAGCAGCAGGCGGAATCGCTGATTTCTCCGATTTATCATATGCGCCCGGAAAACATGGACGCTATGAAGAATAAGATCCGCCGTTTGGCCGACGCCGCTCGAACCAAGCCCTTCGAGGAAATGCATGATGCAGACAACTGGGCGAAGCAAGTATTGGCAGAAGCCGAATTTCCTCTCGAGAACGCCGCCATCGCCCTTCCCGACTCGACGCCCGATGATGCGAACATCCCCAAAACATTGTATGAGAGCCTGTTTTTTTATCGCAACTACGAATCTTTATGGAAATCGATCGATTCGCATATAGATGACGCCGCCGGGCGCGGCATCGCCGAGAACGTCATTCCATTGAACCGGGAAGCGTACTTGAAAAACGCCGCCGAAGCCAACCGCCTTTCGGTCCCCGTCACCTTGATCGCGCCGGATGGAGCGCGCTACGCGGCCCCCGTGCAGGAAATCCGCACGCCTCTGCAGTTCTTCGATCAATTCCAACAGCGCTTTACCAGCGATTTCCCCGATCCGGTCAAAGATCTCGCCGCGCGCAAGTTGGCGGAAGAGATTATCAAGACGGCGTTTTCAGGGCCGACGTTGATCTACGACCAGGAACAGACCGAAACGCTCAAACAAGAAGCGCGCAATGAAGTGGCGCCGCTGATCGTTCACGTCAACAAAGACGAAACGATCATCGGGAAAAACGCACTGGTCACCGAGCTGGATTTTCAAGCCCTGTCGGCGCTGCGCAGTACAATGCGCATCTCTCCTTTGGCGGAGATGGGCTACCTGATCCTGTCTCTTCTTTTTATTTTGATTGTGCAGCGCTACTTGAATTTGTATCACCCCGAGGTCGCCGTAGACACCCGTAAAATCACCGTCATTTTCGTAGGCATTGTGATGATCTTCGCCCTGACGAGAGTGGCCGTTCATCTCTCCCTGCTGGATCTGGGCAGCCACAAACTCGCCAATGCGCCTTATGCAATTCCGTTGGGAGCGCTGGGCGTCATTTTAACGCTGCTTGTGCAGTCTCGACTGGCCTTGTTCTGCTGCGCTCTCACGTCCCTTTACATGGGAATCATTCTGAACGGAGGGTTGAACCAAATCTCCCTGCCGTACGTCATTGTAGCGTTTGTCACTGCGTGCGGCGCCATCTATACCGTATCCCGCATCCGCCAGCGAAGCGATCTCTACCGCGCCGGCGGCGTCGCCATTTTCCTGGCCTGCGCCCTGATCCTCGCCCTCTCCCTTTTCCAACACAAATATGTGGATCAGCTGATGATTCGCGCCCAAGAAGTCAAGTGGGCCTTGATCTGGGGAGGAGTCAATGGAGGGTTGATCTCCATCCTCTCCATGGCGCTTTTGCCCATTTTTGAAGATTTCTACGGCATGGTCACCGACATGAAACTGTTGGAGCTCAGCCAGAAAACGGATTTGCTGCAGCGGCTGGAACAGGAAGCGCCCGGTTCGTATCAACACAGCATGCGCGTAGCCACCCTGGCCGAAACCGCGGCGGAGGCGATCGGCGCCAACGCCTTGCTGACGCGCGTCGGCTGCTACTATCACGACATTGGAAAGATCCACAAGCCGCAATACTTTGTGGAAAACCAGCAAACCAGCGCCGATAAGGCCAAACACTCCAAACTGACCACCAATCTGAGCTGCCTTTTGATTCGAAGCCACGTGAAGGACGGGATCAAACTGGGGCAGGATTACAAACTGCCTGAAGTCATCATTAATTTTATTCCCGAACATCACGGCACGACTCTCATGAGTTACTTTTATCACCAGGCGCTGAATGAAGCCGGCGCCGAAGGAACGGTCAAAGAAGCCGATTTCCGCTACCCCGGCCCGAAGCCGCAAAGCCGGGAAACCGCCATCGCCATGCTCGCCGATGCGCTCGAAGCGTCGGCGCGCACTTTAGAGACTCCCAACGAGCGCGACGTGCGGCAATTGGTGCGAAAAATCATCAATGCGCGCTTTATGGATGAACAGTTCGATGAATGCAACTTGACTCTCAAAGATCTGCATACGCTGTCTTTAACCTTTTCCGATTCGATTTTATCGATGCTGCATCAACGAATCGTTTATCCCGCCGCCCCCGCTCCGCGGGAGAAAAAACACGAAGTAGCGTCTGGAGCGATAGAAAAAGAAGCCGATTCCAAGCATACTGAATCAAAGGCCCTGAAGGCCGACAAGTCCGATGAGGCGAAAACGGATTTTCCCGCCCCCTCGAACGAATCCAAGCCGGCGGCGGGAAAACAAACCGCCCTGAAATTGGAGTAGAAACGCAGCGATGTCAAAACCGATAGTGGAGGACGACCAGCCCCTATCTTCCGAGCCCCCCGATCCATCCCAGGGCGGCTGTCCGGTGAATATTTATATCGACGCCCAAAATGCGCCTTTTCCCATCGATGAAGCGTCTTTTGACGAATTCATCCGATTACTGCTGACCGCCTCAGGAGAGAGCGACGCCGAAATCTCGATCTCGTTCGTCAGCGATTCCATCATTCAAGACCTCAACCGGCGGCATCGCGGGCAGGATCGCCCCACCGATGTTCTCTCCTTCAGTCTCCGGGAAGGCGAACCGGTCGGGCAGCTGTTTCCTCTTGGCGATCTCGTTATTTCAGTGGAAACCGCGAAGCGGCAGGCGGAATTCTTCGGCAACCGCTTTGACGAAGAAATCAAGGAACTTCTTTTTCACGGATTCCTCCATTTGTTAGGGCATGACCACGAAGGCGCCGCCCGGCCGGAGTGGGATCAGGCGGAAAAACGCCTGATCGGCGAAATGAAGCGGCGCGGCTCCGCCTACCGCCCCAAAGGATTAAATCCGGAAAGCATCAACCACATAAAAAAAGAGGGGAGAAAAACCTGACGTACGTTCAAGTACGGAGACGACGATGATGATGTCCCAGGATATATTATTGATTCTTGAGATTGTAATTTTTGTGTTTTGCTTGGGGATTTCAGCCTGTTTTTCCGGTTCGGAAACGGCGTTGACCTCGATGAGCAAACTGCGCGTCAAACGTCTGTTTGGCGAGAATGAAGAACTGTTTTATAAACTGGAGGCCTGGCTCAAAGAACCCAATCGCTTCTTGGCCACCATCCTGATCGGCAACAATTTTGTCAACACTTTGTCGGCCGTTCTCGCCGCCAACATTTGCGATCAGATTCTGAGTCAATGGTTCGATCTATCCAATCCCTATGCGTTCGGTTCGGCGCTGGCCGTGGGCGTCACAACTTTCCTGCTGCTGGTGTTCGGCGAAATCGTCCCCAAAACCTATTGTAAAGATCATGCGGTGCGCATTTCTCAATTGGCCATCGGGCCGTTGGAATTCATGTACAAAATTCTACGGCCCTTCATCGGCTTCTTTGTGTTTATATCCAACCTGTTCATCAGCCTCATGGGAACGCCTAAAATTAAAGAAGTGCCTCTTCTCACGGAGGACGATGTGCGCACCCTGATCGAGTTGAGCGAAAAAGAAGGCGTCCTCGAAGAAGAAGAACGCGAAATGATTCACAGCATCATCGACTTCGGCGACACGCTGGTCAAAGAAATCATGACGCCCCGGGTTGATTTTCACGTCATCCCCGCGCATCTCACTTTTGAGGAAGTTCGCCGGGAGGCGGTCAGTCAAGGCCACTCGCGCATTCCCGTTTACGAAGAAGATCCCGACCAGATTATCGGCATCCTCTACGTCAAAGACCTTTTGAACGAGCAAAACGGCGGCGAGAACTTCGACTTGAAGAAGATGCTGCGCCCCGCTTTGTTCGTCCCCAAATCGAAGCGCGTCAGCGATCTCCTGGAAACATTCCGAAAAGAAAAAAATCACATGGCCATCGTCGTGGATGAATACGGCACGACCGCCGGCCTGGTGACCATCGAAGACGTACTGGAAGAGATCGTAGGCGACATCCAGGACGAATACGACGAGGAGCCGCCTGAATACGAACGGCAGGAAGACGGAACGATCGAAGCCGACGCGAAAATCAATCTGGATATACTGACGGAGATTCTCAAGATTGAGTTCCCCGAAGACGACGTCGAATCGTTGGGAGGATTCATGATCAGCGTTCTCGGCGACGTCCCGCCGGTCGGCGCGCAAGTCGATTATAGAGACCACCTATTTACAGTCATGGACGCCGATGAACGGCGCATCAACCGGGTCAAAATCGAGCATCACCCCAAAGAAGAGGAAAAGGAAGAATCGGCGGATCCGCCGCCTGCATTAGGAAAAGAACAGAATTCTTATGAAAATTTTTAATACTGCCGTTAAAGCGGCATTCAAGTCTATAAATTGTCTCATCATCTCTCATCGAAAACACAGCTTCCAATCGGCTCTACCGTAAAAGGGCTATACTATCGGTATGCCGCAGCAACATTTCATCTGACTTTCGTCCTGGCCTCCCCATGACGAATTACATAAAATTCTTCTTAGAGGGGCCTCATAAGACGCAAGCCGGCGACATATTTTAGGAAGCGTAACAGACGGACAACATCAATCGTTTTGATCTTTGAATCACATCGACGAATGGTTTCACAGAACGGGGAATTTTGTTATGCTGCGAAGATTACGAAATTACTTTTTATCAGGATTATTAATCGTTGTTCCCATCAGCATTACGGTGTGGATCATTTGGGGCATTTTCAATCTGTTTGACGGATGGTTCCGCCGATTGGTCACCGACAGCGCTATTTCCCAAAGCATTCAAACCTATTATTACATCCCCCAATACGGCGTGGGCTTTTTCTTGACCGTTTCTCTTATTATCCTGACCGGATTCATGACTCAACTCTACTTGGGCCGCAAAGTGTTCGAATTAATCGACAGAATTTTTTTGCAGATTCCCTTTATTTCCAACCTTTATCACGGCCTTAAACAAGTCACCGAAACGCTGATGGGCAAACGCAAGCGCATCTTCGAACAGGTTGTTCTCTTTGAATATCCCCGAAAAGGGCTCTATTCGCTGGGATTCATCATCGCGCACGACCAGAAATTAATCGAACCGATCACGAAAAAATCGCTCGTATACGTTTTTGTGGCGACCACGCCGAACCCCACATCGGGCATCTTTCTCATCATTCCCGAAGAAGAATTAACCCCGCTCGACATCAGCGCGGAGGACGCCATGAAAATGATCATTTCCAGCGGCATGGTCGCGCCCAGCCGAGCGCACGAAGTTCCGCTGGATCAAATTCCTTCTCCGCGCACCATCGAGGAAATGAACGAAGTGTGAGAACAAAAAATATAAGTTCCCGCGTAAAACGAAGCCCCTTTCAACCATTCGTTGAAAGGGGCGTTTTGCGTCATAAAAAAACCGGAAACAGTCTTCTTGATTACCGGCGCGCTCTCTTTAGAAGGAGTAGCCGATTCCTACCGTATATTTAGTGTCGGCGCGTTTGTATCCTGTCGCCGGCGTGTTGTCATACTCGTATCGGATCCCGGCGTTGGCCGACCAGCGCTCCGTCCATTTCCACATCAAGGCCGTCTCGGATATGGCGAACCAATCGTCCAGATCCTCGATGCCAAGATATACTTCCGCGTCTTCGGTGAACTGCAGTCGATCAGGAATGATCCACCAGCCGTAATGCAGCGCAATGCGGCCGGCGACGTAACTTTGATCATCTGCGTCAGAGCCGAAATCCTCATTGACGTAGGATAAACCCGCCTCGCCGAACAGATTGTGGATATCGTTTTCAAGGAACTGGTAGCCCAGACCGGCGCCGCCTGTCATTCGAAGATCGAGATCGCGAATCACATCGCGGTCCAGACGAGACGTCAGGTAGCCGAAAAGTTTATCCGTGAAGAAATAATCATATTTCCCGAAGATGAATTGATCGTCGCGCGTTCCCTCTCCATCGTCCTCGGCATAGAAATAGCCCGCGCGCAAATTGATGCGATCGTCCTCCGTCCGTCTCCGAAGATTCGCGCTGACGCCGACGCCTTTCGTTTCGCTGTTGCCGGATGTAATCGACAAATTGCCGATGATATCGCCTTCCCACTTGGGTTTTTCAGGAGGAGGAGGGGGCGGCGGATTGATGGCTTGAATCTCCGACGCATCGATTTTGAATCCGGTCTCTCCCTGCAGGCGGACAACTTCCATCTGATCCGAATCCTTCATTTCGATCATCCCCTGGATCACGCTGCCGTCGCTTAAATGAATGGGCTTCGCTTCGACGGTTTCAATGGCCGCGACCTCATCAATGGGAAAGGAGATATCGCCGGCGAAAGAAGTGTGAATAAGGATGGAGCCGTCGACCATTTGAAGAACATCGCCCATGATGACGCTGCCGTCTTTCAAACTCACTTTATCTGCAAAAATCGTGGGGGATAGAATAAAAATCGCCGCCATACACAACAAGAATCGTTTTTTCATCGAGCAAGCTCCCACATTATTTTTTTGATGTTTTTACTCTCGATTGACTCAATCGCTATATTTTATGGAAGAACATTGATGCGGTGGGGTGTTCGAAAAAATCATATTGATTTCATAACATTTTTCAAGTCCATTTACCCATATCTCTTAAATTTTTACAAAATCCAAAATTTTTGCGGCAGCGTCGGCGGCGCCCGCCGTTGCGGCTGCCTCCGACTCGCGATAGGATGCTGTTTCAAGCAATCAAGCGGGGCGATTCTATGGATTCGAACCTTTCTTCTCCAAACCGTTTTGGCGCCTTCATCCTGCCTTTTCTGGGAGGGCCTCTTCTTTTTTTGATTATTCTGCTGATCCCCGGCCCCGAATCGCTGTCGCCGCCCGCCCAACGCGTCGGCGCCGTCGCCGCGTGGATGTCCATCTGGTGGATCACCGGCGTGATTCCCGTAGGAGCGACGGCTTTGATTCCCTTCGCCTTATTTCCTTTCCTCGGCGTCATGAATGGAAAAGACGCCGTTCGGAATTTCGCTCATGACCTGAATTTTTTGTTGATGGGAGGATTCATGCTGGCGGCCGCCATGGAGCGCTGGAACCTCCACAAGCGCATCGGCCTGGCGGTCATCGACTGGACGGGCGTAACGCCGCACCGCATTATTCTCGGCTTTATGATCAGCACGGCCTTCCTCTCCATGTGGATTTCCAACACCGCCACATCCCTGATGATGCTGCCGGTGGCTCTCGCCGTCCTTACCAAAATTCGCGAATCGGCCGGGGACGAGATTGGAGACCGCATCGCCCCCGCGCTTATGCTCAGCATCGCCTATTCGGCTTCAATCGGAGGAGTGGGGACGCTCATCGGAACGCCTCCCAATGCGGTTTTCGCCTCCCAGATCACGGCTCTCTATGGACGACAAATCGGCTTTTTCGATTGGTTGAAGATCGGGCTGCCGATGGTGATTGTCATTTTACCCATCGCCTGGATTTACCTGGTCCGCTTTCAATTCAAACTGCCCGGCAGCATCGGTTTGGAAAATACGAACGTGATTCGCGAGGAACGCAAAAAATTAGGGCCGCTGAGTTTCGGCGAATGGTTGGTCGGGCTGGTCTTCTGTTTCGCCGCTTTTGGCTGGACGTTCCGAAAAACCATCGACATGGGCGAAGTAAAAATTCCAGGCTTGCAGACCGTCTTTCCCGATGTCAACACAGACGCCACCATCGCCATGATCGCCGCCTTGCTGTTGTTCGCTCTGCCCGTCAATATCAAGAAGCGCGAGTTCGTGCTCGATCTGCCTTCCGCCCTGAAAATCCCCTGGGACGTGCTTTTGATCATTGGAGGGGGAGTCTGTTTAGCGGGCGGATTCTCCGAATCCGGCCTTTCCGAATGGATCGCCGGCCAGATGCAGTTTTTAGCCGATTATCCCGCCGTTGTGATCGTTCTCTTTGCCGTCGGATTGGTCGTTTTCCTGACCGAACTTACTTCCAACACCGCCACCGCCACGATTTTCATGCCCATCATGGGCGCCATCGCCGTGGCCATCGGCCAGCATCCCTACCTGCTCATGATTCCAACCTGCATCGGCATTTCCATGGCGTTCATGCTTCCCGCCGCCACGCCCCCCAACGCCGTGGTGTACGGATCCGGCAAAGTCTCGATCCAACAAATGGCCCGCGCCGGCTTCGCCATGAACATCCTGGCCATTCTGTTGATCACTCTGCTCATGTTTCTGCTCACCAATCATCTGATGGGCATTCAACTGAGCAGCATCCCCGCCTGGGCGACGCCCTGACCGGCGCACTATTCTCATTTTTCTTTCATTTCCGCATCATTCGTTCTCGAATCCATCATGGAAAAGCATAACAGCGGTTTTGCTCCTGAATTCTCATCGCTTCAACACGTTTTTTTACTTATCACTTGATTATTATTCCACTCTAAGTATACTACCCCGCAACATACTTTCTTTTTCTGCAGTACCGGCCGGCATCCCAAATTACCTACACCCCTTGCACGGCATTTTGTGAAGGCTCCGGAATATTTCAGTAAAGTTAGTGTGAAACAAAAACATGGAGGCCTGATCATGGCAACAGGACGTGTAAAGTGGTTTAACGAGCAAAAGGGATACGGATTCATTGAGCAAGACGGCGGACAGGAATTGTTCGTCCATCACACCGGCATCGCTGGTGACGGTTTTAAGAATCTGTACGAGAATCAAACTGTCGAGTTCGACGTGGAGCAGGGTCAAAAAGGGCCCAAAGCCGTCAACGTCAAAGCCTTCTAAAGACAGTTTCAGCTAACCACTCTTGGAGGGCCGGCATTTTCGCCGGCCCTTTTTTGATTGACGCCCCAGGATAAACGCCCCCCTGATCGAACCCGCAACGCTACGCTTGGAACCCGCCCGCCTTGGAACCCGCCTACCCTGGATCCCGCCTATAAAGGGTGAATCACATACGTCGCCACGCCCCAAACGCTGAATTCCGCCTTGGAGCAGACGCGCCTCGGCGGTTCGTTTTCGTATTCGGCGAACAACGCCGGCTCGCCCCGGATTCGCCGCAGCCGCTTCACCGTCATTTCACCATCGACCACCGCAATCACCACCCGCCCCGCCTCGGCTTCCAACGAGCGATCGATGATCAGAATATCGCCGTGATGAACGCCCGCCCCGACCATGGAATCGCCCGACACTCGTACAAAGAACGCAGCCGCCGGATTGCGTATCAAATATTCGTTCAGATCGAGTCTCTTTTCGACATAATCATCCGCCGGCGAGGGAAATCCCGCCGCCGCCAACGATCCCGCCAAGGGCAGCCCCGAACATTCCTTTATTACTTGAGCAGAACGTAAAAAGTCCACTGTGCATCTCCGACTCCATATCAATGCCCTCAACCGAATAGTAAACATCATTTTACTGAACTAATGTTCAGTTTACCTCCGATGCTTTTGAAAATCAAGAAAAAAAATGCAAGCCTTGAAGATCCGCTCCGCTGACTTGATAATTGTGAGAATCACGAATCACATCAAACAGTGGAGACAGTTTATGGAATTTTATATTATATTAAGATAAACGTGCGTTCGTTAAATCCATATCTATCATCATGAAATCCAGCAAAAAATTTATAGGAAGCCATCCCATGAAACCAATTGGAGCAGGTAATTTGCATCCTTATATTTTTCAAGCAATTCGCAATCACATTTTTCTTTCATTCTTCATTTGTTTCCCGTTATTGTGCCATGGCGCCGAAGAAGCGCTCTTTATTTCGGAATTTATGGCGGATGGAAACAGGACGCTCGCCGATGAAGACGGTGAATATCCCGATTGGATCGAACTATTCAACAGCGGAGTCGATACGGTAAACCTCAATGGATGGCATTTGACCGACGATCCCGGAAATCTGACGAAATGGACCTTCCCCGACATCGATCTTCCGGCGGGAAGATGCCTGCTGGTCTTCGCTTCGGGAAAAGACCGGGCGAACGCCGATTCGCCTCTGCACACGAATTTTCGGCTGGAAATCGAAGGCGAATACCTGGCTCTTCTGAAGCCCGGGGGTCAAACGATCGTCCATGAGTACGCTCCCTACCCCAGCCAGAACGTTCCCAAAGATGGGTATTCATACGGATTGCGCACCCATGCGGTCTCTTTCCTGTCGAACGGCGCTCCGGTTCGAGTGCATGTTCCCGAAGCCGCGGATTCAGGAGATAGTTGGACGTCGCCCTCTTTTGACGACTCATCCTGGCAGGCGGCCGAATTGGGCGTGGGATTCGGGACGTTGTCCGGGAAACTGGCGGCGACCCTATACGAAGCGAACATGACAGTCGACTCCCTCTCGGCGGCGGATCGCGTGATTGCGGATAAAAGTCTTCAAAAGCGAGTCGTTTTCGAAGAGACGAATGTGATCAACTATTTCGACAATGACGAGGACGGACATTTCATCGACAATTCTCCGTTCCCGGGGCATCAAACCAACGAGAATATCGATGATTTCGTTCTTCTGGCGACGGGGGTCATCATCATCCCCGAAAGCGGGACATGGACGTTCGGCATTAACTCCGACGACGGCGCCCGGCTGCGCATCGACGATCGGGACGTAATCGTCGACGATACCACTCACGCCGTCCAGGATGCGCTGGCCTCCATCAGTTTGACCGCCGGGCGGCATACTATTGAATTGGTCTATTTTGAACGCAGCGGCGGAGCGGAATTGGAACTCTTCGCCGCCAAAGGGCAGTATTCATCCTTCCAATCCAGACGATTCAATCTGGTCGGCGATGAAGAAAACGGCGGGATCGGGTTGGAAGGATTCTCTTCTCTAATCCATTATGACGCTCGAGACGTTATGGCCGGCAAAAACGCATCGATTTTTCTCCGCATCCCCTTCGAAGTCGACGATCCTTCTCTCCATTACAATCTTGTTCTCAGAATGCGATACAATGACGGATTCGCCGCCTATATCAATGGGAGAGAAATCGCCCGGCGCAACGCGCCCGATCCGCTTGATTGGAACTCGGCGGCGCTCGAAGAACGCCCTTTTTCCGATTCATTGGCCGTCGCAGAATTGAATCTGCCCGATTCATCCAATCTTCTCCAGGATGGGACGAACATACTGGCCATTCACGGGCTGAACTACGCCCCCGCCGACGAAAATTTCCTCATTCAAGCCGAATTGACCGGTTCGATCATTTTCGCCGACGATCCGCGTTATTTCATGCCGCCAACGCCCGGATCACAGAACGGGGCGGGCGTGTCGGGATTCGTCGAGGATGTCGTCTTCAGCCAGGATCATGGATTTTATGACGAACCGTTCACTGTAACTCTGGCGACGCAAACCGAAAATGCGGCGATCCGCTACACCACGGACTGCACCGATCCCACAGAATCCAATGGGACTCTTTATACCGGTCCGATCACGATCGATCGGTTGACGCCGCTTCGCGCGGCCGCCTTCAAGCCCGGCTTCGAACCGAGCCGCATCAGCACTCAAACTTACATTTTCCTGGACGACGTCCTGCAGCAGGTTCGCCCGGAAGGCTACCCGAGCGCCTGGGGAAACAACGTATCGGCCGATTACGGTATGGATCCGGACGTGATCAACGATCCCCGCTACCGCGACACGATCCGCGACGACCTGCAATCCCTGCCGGTGATGTCGCTCGTTTCCGAACCGGATTACTTTTTCGGGTCGCGCGACGGCATTTATACTCACCCGGAAAACAAAGGCATAGCCTGGGAGCGCCCCTGCTCCACTGAATTTTTCTTCCCGGACGGCAGCCGGGAAGGCTTTCAGGTGAACAACGGCATCCGCATCCAAGGCGGATACAGCCGCATCCCCGACCGCCGCAAACACTCCTTCCGCATGCTTTTCAAGCGCGATTACGGCCCGCCGACTCTGCGCTGCAAGATGTTCGACAACTCGCCGGTCGAGAAATTCGACCAACTGGTCCTGCGCGGCGGCTACAACTATACGTGGCATAGCCACGAAGGGGGATTCGGCAGCA
>JAFGTC010000012.1 GCA_016934335.1 Candidatus Omnitrophota bacterium
AGTGTCGACCATCGCTCTTCTCTTTCATAGCAGCCGCAGTCTGCTGAAGGGGCGCAGCAATGTGGAAATCGGGCATCGAACGATCGCTCAGCAAGCGATCATGTCTGCATTCGTCATCAGCGGGCTCGCCGTCGCCTACGTGGCCGTCGCCGTGGTAGCCCTAGTCTGGGCGGAGCCCAATATCCCCTTTTTCGATCTGCTCTTCGAAGCGATATCCGCCTTCGGCACAGTCGGCTTGTCGCTGGGCGTCACCAATCAACTCAGCCCATGGGGTAAGATCATCATCATGATCACCATGTATATCGGACGCGTCGGCCCGTTGACCGTCTTTCTCGCGTTGATGCGAAGACGCGATGAAGCCTTGTACGAATATCCCGCTGGATCGATCGTTGTCAGTTAATGGGAGTCAATCATGAGCAAAAAATTTGTTGTCATCGGTTTGGGAATTCTGGGGCGCAACTTGGCCTCGATCCTCGCATCACGCGGCGCGGAAGTCATCGCCATCGATTCCGAAATGACTCAGGTCGAAGAAATCAAAGACCGCGTTACCTACGCCGTCGCCATGGACGCCACCAACGAGAAAGCGCTGAAAGCGCAGGACATCGCCGACGTCGATGCGGCGGTGGTCTGCATCGGAGAAAATTTCCAGGCCAATCTGCTCACTACCGTTTTATTGAAGAAAATGGGCGTAAAAATGGTGATTGCGCGCGCCTCCAATCCCATCGAACGGCAAATTCTCACCGAACTGGGCGCCGATGAACTGATTTATCCCGAAGAAGACCTCGCCCGCGAGCTGTCCGTTCGCTTGATGGCCGACTCGATTCTTGACATGTTTCCTCTCAGCGCCGGCCTGGGCGCCGCCCGTCTTAAAGCTCCGCAACCATTTTGGAACAAATCTCTTATGGAGTTAAACCTTCGCGCGGAATATGGAATCAACATCATCGCAATTTATGATCCCGAACAAATGGAAAAAACCCACGATCCCTTCCCCGTCCCCACCGACGTTATCAAAGAAGGAGACGTTTTAATGGTTGTCGGGCGACGTGAAGCCATCGAAAAACTGGCGCAGATGGCCTGAAAAACGTAGCGCAGCGATTAAGCCCACTTATCACTGCCTTCCTACATTTTTCCTCCGTGGCGGCTCAAACCGCCTCATTTCTCCGTCGCAGAAGAAGGGATGGAAGCGCTCTTTGCCGACTGGCTTTTGGGTGGATGAAGGCTGTTAAAATAGTTCGAATTCGTGAATACAAAAAGATACTCTTCACCCTTCATTTTGATTTGGGAGAGATTCCTATGATAGATGTCCGCTTCTTCCGATAAATTACAGAGAATGATAACCGACTCGATTGCTGCTTCCTTTGCGGGGAAGGATAAATCGGCAATCACAAAGGAATCGTCTTCTTCAACAGAAAATCGCAGATGCTTGATTTCCATTTTTAGCTGCAGGCCGCCGCTCAGCACTTTGATTTTATTGTTGAGATAATAAAACATCATGGGCTTGAGATCTTTCAGTTCTTCATCGGACAAGCTGAAGTCGCCATCGCGATCGGCGGGGAAAAGTTCCAAAGTGCAAAGAAGAGTGTAACGAAGTTCAATGCGAACTTCCTTGTCTGTAATATCGATCATGGAATAAGAAACGCTGTTGAGATGCGCATGCGCCGTCGGCGCACTGCCCAGTAAAATATTCAAAATAATGGCTGAAAAAATCCCGATGCGGGGCGAGAATAATGGTCTCATCACTCCGTTCCACCTTTATATTATCTTCTATGAGCGCAGATTGATTGAATTCGTCTTATTGCCCGCCTAGTTGGATGCAGTGGATTGATGAACAGGCATAGGCATTATAGCGTACTGCTCGCGAGCGACGGTCCATATTTCCGATTCATACTTATCATCGGTCAGGGGGAAGCCATCGGGAAGATTCCACGAAAACGACACAAATTCAGTAGGATTCGATAACCTGATTTTTAATTCCAATTTAGACGCCCGCCAATTCTTGATTGAGAGCGCATCTTTGGGTTTGGGGAACAGCAAAAGCCGCGAAGAGGAACGGGAATTTTTTAAGAGCTCGTATTGTTGGATAGGATCGCTCTCTACTTTCTCCGCATGATCCGGTTTTTCATCGCCCCATTGAAGGGTGCAATGTTCAGGAGAAATTCGCCCTAGTTGCGCCGTCTCTCCCTTTACCTGCTTCTCCATGACAACAAAAACGACATAATCCTCATACGTCTTCAAACTGCGCGGCTGGGGAAAAGATTGCAAAAGAGGATCGGCCAAAGACAGCAGATAGAGATAATAAACATCCTCAAAAGAGGCGTAGCGTTTTTCGAGCGGATAGGCGGCCCATTGGCTTTGATCAATTTTTACCTTTTGGGCGTAGCGGATGTGATACTCTTCAACAAAAAGTTTAACCAAAAGATTGTAAGTATCGACGCCGTGCGGGAATACGGAACAATTAATAAAAAGAAAAACACTCAAGAAGACGGAATGCGGCCAGAATTTTCGGGAAAAGCGGGAAAAGATATTTCGCATCTCAGGCTGCCGATCTCCCAGCCTATTATTCCGTAGTTTTCGGCACGCGAAAATAGGGATCAGCGCGATCGGGCGCATTTTCCAATGCATCTTCCTGCGGTAAAGACGGCATGACTTCGTCCTCCCGCATGACGTTGAACATGGGAATGGCGTGCGAAGTAGGTTCAACGTCGTCAACATCGAGTTCTTTCAATTTTTCTACATATTTAAGCACTTCAGCGAGATGTCCGGTATACAACTCCACTTCATCGTCGCTCAACTCGAGACGGCTCAGCAAGGCGATGTGTCTGACTTCATCGGCGGTAATGCTCATGTTGATTCCTTTTCCTCATCGGATTTCTTGAGCGGCGCATTGTTCTCTTCAACGGAATCCATGAATGCGCCGCCGGATGATGGTTCTTGATTTTCTGCAGGGAGATCTTCGGCTGCCATGGGTTCGGCGTCTTTGAGAAGAACCGTCGCCGGCGGACCGAGCAAACGCCCTTCCCCGCTCTCTTTGGGCAATAGTTTATGAATAAGGACTTGAACTTCCTTGATCTTTTTGAGTCCCAGCGTTTCGCTTAATTCGTAATGAATCTTGCCTTGAAACGCCTGTATGAAATCAGGCACATTTCGCTGCAGTTCCAAGGTGACGCGCGTCAGCAATGCAATGCCTTCGTCGGTCATTTGCGCGCGAACGGTCAGATCGCGCACGCCGTCAACCGACAAGCCTCTTTTTTTAATAAACTCTTCCACGGCGTCGAGTGAAACGCCCACCTTCCCCCCATCCTGCTCCAGCAGGATGTGAGGGCGATTCGACGGCTCGAGACCTACAAAATGCGCTAAAAGCGATAAACCGCATCCCAAGCATATAAAACCGACTGCAACGATAAAGACCTTGCCCCAAAAATTATTGTAAATCAGCAGGATGAGGCCAATTGCCTGCTGCATCCCCACCGGATGCCAAAGAATGATGTACAGGCATAAAGCGGAAAAGATAAAAAGAATGCTGCATGCCAGGAGGATGTTGAATTGTTTCATCGATTTTTATTGATTGACGGCATTGATATGAACGGAATCGTGCTCGATCAGAAGAGGTTGATGATCTTCTTCGAGAAACACGTTTTCCACATTAATAGCCATTTTATTGACGCGGAGACCGGCGGTCAGTTCCAAAGCTTTGGCCATTTTCCCTTGCAGCATTCGCGCTTCCTTGATAATTTTTGTTCCGTATAAAACGGTTAAGGTCAAGGTCGCTTCGATGGCGCCTTCTACAAAATAGACTTTAATGCAGCGCTCGGCCGTTTTCCGGCTGACGGGTTCTCCGAATTTTTGTCCTAAAAACCGAAAATATCGATTCCCCTCCACTTCCCGCATAATAATGCGCCGGATGATGGAGGGAGAAATCTGCACTCGCCCTAAATCATTTTCAAAAAAGCCAACCATAAGATCCTCATACCTCAATACAAAATTGTCCCATGTTATTTAAGTATACACAGACAAACGATTTTAGAAAATAGGGTAAACGCACCGATGTCTTTTTTATCCCAATTTAATACGGATTTCAACATCAAGATCTCCTTAGATGTTTTCAAGACTGTTTTTATCGGGGATGCATTCATTTTCTGCGTTTTTATGGCGAACCAGCCACGCCGCCAACAAGATCAATCCAGCTAGTTTAATGGACATAATCAACGTCATCCACCCCTGACGAAACAGGGGCAAGTGATGCCGGAAAGGAATCGCCAGGATGGCGACGGCCATTCCCAGCCAAAACACGCCCCGCGCCTTTCCGCTGATCGCTGTACGAAGCCCCACGGCGACGGCCAGCATGGCTTGTATCAAATAATGATCCCAAAGAAGACTGGGCAGCAGCAGCATTCCAATGCTCCATAGGGAGTATTCCGTCAGGGAAAATGGTCGCTCATCTCGCCGAGAAGCGTACAGAAGGAAAAAGAATATCGATGCGGCGGTCAAGTAGGACAGAATCCTGGCCAATCGGGGAAGATCGGCGATTCCTTCGATCACCCCGAATTGAGCGGTCTCCGTCCGAGTCAACAAACGGCTCCACATGGCCGACGGCGCTTGATTAAACGGATCGACATGATAGGTCTGCTTATACTGCGCCCAAGTCGAAGAGCCGTAGCCCATCTCTTTCGCCATTGAAAGAAAACCTTGATGCACTTCGACGCCCATTACGCAAAGCGAGATCAACACGCTGACCAGAATGACGGCGGCGCCCGACGCCGCGGCGCGCCATCGTTTCGTCCAACAGCAATATAGCAGAAAGAACGCCGGCGTGATTTTAATCGCCGCCCCCAGCCCGAACAGAATCCCGGCCGCGATCTCGCGTTTGGCGGCCAGCAGATAAGCGCCGCCGGCGATCACCAGCAGCATAAAGGTGTTCATCTGTCCTGCGGAATAGGTTTTCATCAACGGATAGAAGCAGGCGGATAATGCGAGCAGAATCCCCCACCAAAACACAGCCGGCTCGTCTTCATGGCGTATCAGTCTCACCAGAATCGCCAAAGCGGCGAAATAAGCGGCGTGACTGAGAAGAGAAAAGAGAATCCAGGCCGTCGAATAAGAAAATTGGCTGAGGGGGATCAGAATCAACGCGAAAAAAGGCGGATAGACGAAGGGATTCAATCCGGAGGGAATCTGGAGATGCCTGTGCGTGGAGAGCATCAATTTGGCGTTGAAAAAGTCCCCAGTCCGCTCCGCCAGATAGCCCGCGAGGTACAAGTGAGCGAAATCATTGCGCGTCGCGCTCAAAAAGCCTATATCGATTGCCGACTGGCAATAAAACCAGAAGCCAATCACACATAACAGTACGCCGGCGGCTTTTTTTTGATCGTGGTTGAATGCCTGCATGAATTAACAACTCAAATTTCCTGTCGAATATCTATCTTATTCCATATAAAAACCTAAAATAACATACGATGCAAGAAGCGTTGATCGCACAACTGGTTTCGGCTTCTCCATGGATTTACTA
The DNA here is from genome assembly GCA_016934335.1 of Candidatus Omnitrophota bacterium. GTDB lineage: Bacteria > Hinthialibacterota > Hinthialibacteria > Hinthialibacterales > Hinthialibacteraceae > JAFGTC01. Next base: position 5,507 of record JAFGTC010000012.1, read on the forward strand.
TTTTCATGATTTTTGACCATTCCAAAAGAATCGCTAAGATGGATTATAATAGACAATTATATCAAATGCTTCAAAATCAGATCATTGCGCGAGGCGTGACCAATCCTCGCATCCTGGAGGCGATGCAGTGCGTTCCCCGGCATCTCTTTATACCCGAAGAAAGCCGCGACCGGGCCTATGAGGATTATCCCATCATGCTTCCGGAAGAGAGCGCGACGATCTCTCAGCCTTACATGACGGCATATATGACAGACGCCTTAAACGCCCAACCCAGCGACCGGGTTTTGGAAATTGGCACGGGATCCGGATATCAAGCGGCGCTGCTCTCTCATCTCTGCCGTGAAGTGTATACTATTGAGCGTTATTCAACTCTCAGCCGCAGCGCCCGCGACGTTATTCAATTTTTAGGATTGTCGAATGTCTTTTTTCGCGTCGGTGACGGCCTGAATGGCTGGCCCGAAAAAGCCCCGTTTACTAAAATTATGGTGACGGCGGCTATGTGCGATGCCCCTTCCTCGCTATTAAACCAACTCGAAGAAGACGGAATGCTGTTAATCCCTCTCGGTAATTCCAGACATCAAACGCTGATTCGATTCACGAAAAAAGAGGGCCGATTCAATATGCAAGACTTAATTCAATGCGTCTTTGTTCCGCTTTTTTCTGACGCTCGCGATATGACTCAGAGCGATCATGACTATTAACAGGGATTAACCACTCCATGAAAATTCTAACGCCGGCGCAAGAGATATTTCTGCAATCCATCATCAAAAATGAACTCGCAAAAAACGAGGCTGCTACGAAATTATCGGTTGAATCCATCGATCAAAAATCAATCGTATTATCGGTTCAGCGAGGTGAAGACAAGTCTTCCTGGCAGACGATAAGCAGCCATTCTGCACAACCCCGAGATGTATCCAACGACGAAGCGATCCGGAAGATTTTCTCAGCTCTATCCGAAACGGGAAGCGCCCTGCTCATTGAACAAGGGAAAACGAGACAGCGTATAAAGATCGAAAAAGGGAAAATTGTTCGTGAAAATGTCGTAAACATTCCTTCCCCCTTGAAGGAGCCTGCCTGGGCGATCGGTAAAAGCACTCATTTGGATCCCCATCAATCTGCGCCGCTGCTGCAAGCCGTCGGCTTGATGACCGGCGAGGGCGAAATCAAAGCACCCATGCGCCGCAAATTTAAACAGGTTAATCATTTCATTGAACTCATTTGCCCCTTTTTGCCTCGGGAAAAAAGCAGAAAGCCCTACACCATTGTGGATTGCGGCTGCGGAAATTCCTACCTGGGTTTCGTGTTATGCTGGTATATTCGTCACAACCTGAATCATTCCGTGCGTTTTTACGGAGTCGACATCGCTCGGGATCGAATCGATCATTGCGTAGAGCGAGCGAAGACTCTGGATCTAAAAGAGATGTCGTTCGAATGCGCCTCCAATCGAGACGCGCATCTCCCTTCTTCTCCCGATTTACTCATCAGCCTGCACGCCTGCGATACAGCCACCGATGAAGCGTTGGCGCTGGGAGTCGCTCAGCATGCGCGTCACATCGCCGCCGCGCCATGCTGCCAGCATGAAATCGCCCGGCAGATCGACGGGGCGCCCGGCTATCCAATCTCCAAACATACCATTTTCAAACATCGCTTTGCCGATCTGTTGACGGATATGGCGCGCTGCCTTTTTTTGGAGGCTCATGGATACAGCGTCACAGTCGGCGAATTCGTTTCTGTGGATGAGACGCCCAAAAATCTGCTTCTGCGGGCGCAAAGGGGAAACCGCTGCGCAGCAAAGCGTGAGAGTGAATACGAATCCTTTAAACAACACTACAAAATCCGCCCGTCTCTTGATACTTTCCTCTTGGAGCTTCAGGCTCGATGAAATCCTCATCGATGGCAGGAGAAGCCGATGAAAGAATGGTTTGAAGACGAATCGTTTTGGAGCGATCTTTACTGTTTTATGTTCAATGAAGCGCGATTCGAGCAGGCGGACATGGAGGCGGATGATATTATCCAACTCCTTCCTTTCCAGGGCGCATCGATGCTGGATCTCGGATGCGGCCCGGGGCGATTTACGCTGGCATTCTCCAGACGCGGATACAGGATGACCGGCGTGGATAAAAGCGAATTTCTCCTCGGCAAAGCCATGGAAAAAAGTCTGGCCGCCGGTTTGACCATCGAATGGATTCATGACGATATGCGCGAATTCCGGCGGCCGGGTACATTTGATCTTATCCTCAATCTTTTCTCATCGTTTGGCTACTTTCGCGATAAAAACGATGACATGATCGTTTTGAAAAATATGTATGATAATTTGAAACCGGGCGGGAAGGTTTTGTTTGAATTAATGAGCAAAGAATGTATGGCGCGCATCTATCAAGAAACCATCTCTGAAGAACTCGAAGATGGATCTCTTCTTATCCATCGTCACAAGATCACCGAAGATTGGACGCGCATCGAGAATGAATGGATTCATATTAAAGATGGATCGGCCAAAACATTCAGACCGATTCTGACGCTTTATTCCGCCCAAGAATTAAAAGATCGTCTTGGGCGGACTGGATTCAGAGAAATGACTGTTTACGGAGGATGGGACGGCCGACCTTACAATGAAAAAGCGCAGCGAATGGTTGTTATCGCCAAAAAGCAATAATCGGCCTATGCGCCTTTGTGAAATCCTAATTCGGTGAGAGAATTAAACTTCCCAATGTATTTTAAGAGTTCCTTTTTTAAGAATTCCTTGCAAAAATATTGGATCAATATCCACATTGATTGACGGCGGAAATGGATGCCCGGTAATTTTTAACAGGTAGAGTTTTTTGGGGAGCGTAGGATAAATTATTGCTCGCAAGAAATGGAAATGACTTCATGAAACGGGATGATAAACGGCAATGGGTGCATATTGGCGCCTTGTTATTCGCCTTCAACGTACGATTTCTATCGGCGCCCTGGGCTTTTTTACTAGCGGCGGCCGCCTTTATTCATAATATTTTCCTGCTTCCCAAATACGCTCCGCGTTTATTTCGCGGCCGGGAAAGGCTCACGCAAGGCATCGCCGTCTATCCTCTGATGGTCGCTTTGTTAATTCTTATCTTCCCCAACGACCTCAATCTCGCCTGCGCCGTCTGGGCCATATTGGCCTGCGGCGACGGATTTTCCAATCTCATCGGAAAGCGCATGCCTCTCGTTAAAATCCCATGGAATCCCAATAAGTCGTTAGGCGGAAGTGTGGCGTTTCTACTGACTGCGACGGCCGGCGCGTTTCTCCTGCTTGCATGGACCGGTCCTATTCCATCGTTTCGCCATTTATTGATGGCCGCTGCGGCTGCTTCTTTCATGGCGGCCGTCTATGAAACCCTTCCCCTTCCCTGGGATGACAACCTTGTGGTGACGCTGATCGGCGCCGTGTTTATCGCTTTGTTTTGGAAAATCGATCTTCACCCCGACTCCACCGTCATACGCGCCTCTTGGTGGGGAATCTGCCTGCTGATCAACGCCGGCGCGGGGGGAGCGGCATGGATGCTGGGATTTGTATCCTCATCCGGCGTAACCGGCGGCTTGGTCATCGGCACCATCATTCTGGCGATGGGTGGCTGGGAGTTATATGTACTCTTATGGTTGTTCTTCATTCTCGCCAGTCTGGCGACTCGCTTGGGGTATCACATTAAGGTCAGAATGGGCGTCGCTCAAGAAGAAGGCGGCCGCCGCGGCTCCAAACACGCAGTAGCCAATTGCCTGATGGCCGCCTTGGCCATCGTCGCCATTGGATCCACGGACGGCATGGACATGATCATGGCGGTATTTTTCTGCGGCGCGCTGGCCGCCGCTCTGGGCGATACGTTGTCCAGTGAATTAGGCCAGCTGTTCGGCCGCAGCCCCTTTATGCCGACAACATTTCGGAAAGTGCCCGCGGGGACAGTCGGCGCCATCTCCATCGAAGGAACCTTATACGGCATGATGGGCGTTATCCTGTTTGCCGCCGTCGCTTATTTTTTGGAGGCGATTTCCGGCAACTTGGCTCCCGCCGTCATGATCGGAGGCTGGATCGGCTTCTACGCCGAATCCTTCATCGCCGCCTATTGGATGGATGAAGGCGTCGAAATCAACAATGAATGGATGAATTTGTTGAACACCTTCATAGGCGGTTCGATGGCGATCATCACGGGCGTTGTGACGCTGGGATTTTCATAATGAACAGCCATAAGAACGATCCCGCCTTGACGCGGTGAACATGAAAGATTTCAATCGGCTTCCCCCTGCAATCCAATTCGTTTGATTGGGTAAAGAAAAAATGAAAGACGATATCGATCGCGCGCGATTCTTGTTGGAAAAGGCCGGGAGAGTGTTTGTGATGACCGGCGCGGGCGTCTCCGCGGAAAGCGGCGTAGCGACTTTCCGGGATTCCGGCGGATTATGGAAGCAAATCGATCCCATGAAAGTGGCCACTCCGGAAGCGTTTGAAGCGGATCCCCGATTTGTCTGGGAGTGGTATGATAAACGCAGAACTCAATTAAAAGACTGCAGCCCTAATCCGGGTCATTATGCAGTCGCCGCCATGGAAAAAGCGAAAGACGATGGATTTTTTTTATTGACTCAAAATGTGGACGACCTGCATGAGCGAGCCGGATCATTGCGATTGGCCCATATTCATGGTAAAATTTATGAAGTACAATGTTTGCAAGAAGGAGTGATTCGCGAGGATCGCCGAGCCCCGCTGCCGGAATTACCTCCACGGTGCCCGAATTGCGGCGCCATGGAGCGTCCCAATGTCGTCTGGTTCGGCGAGCAAATCGATCAAAATGCAGTGCTTGCGACAGAATCTTTCCTGTCGCAGGGCGAAGTTGACGTGGTTTTCGTTATTGGCACCGAAGCCAGTTTCGGATACATTATCGATTGGGCGCAGCGTGCTCGCCATCCCAAAGGAGCATTGATTGAAGTCAATCCGGGACGCACAACCTTGACGCCTTATGCGGATTTGCATTTACAGGGAAAATCGGGTGAAATCCTGCCCCTTTTGACGCAGAATCTTTGAAAGAGAGATTTGAATGAACCAAGAATCACCTTTGAAAAACCACAAGCCAACAAGTGAAAAGCCGCGCATGATTCGGCGAAAATTCCTGCTTACGATTTTAGTCGCCGCCTTTTGCGTTTATTTTTTCAATCCTTTTAAACCCAAGGCTTTCAGAACAAAAAAGCGCTTGATCATCCTGGGATTTGACGGCGCCGATCCCGGCTTGTTGGATCGATATATGTCTGAATCGCCCGAAGATTTTCCCAATCTAGCCAAATTAGCCAATATAGGAATCCGCAAAAAACTTAAAACAAGTTTCCCGCCGGAATCTCCGGTGGCCTGGTCCTGTTTCGCCGTCGGCGGCGGACCGGGAAATCACGGCGTCTTTGATTTTCTTCGCCGTCCCGCCGGCTCCTATTTCCCCAGCATGGAATCCTTTGTGAAAAAAGGACATGCGCGCTTTATCTTCAACCTGATTCCCATCAAAATGCCCAAAGCGATTCGCCGCAGAGGCGGTACGGCGTTTTGGGATGTACTTAGCCGCTACGGCGTTAAAACCAGCATGATCGAAGTTCCGGTCACTTTCCCGCCTCCCAAATTAACTCACGGGCGAGCCCTGTCGGGATTGGGCGTTCCGGACATTCGGGGCATCCAGGCTACTTTTCATCACTTTGTCTACGATGAGACTGCCGACACGCCTTTGAGCGAAGAAACTACCTTCGGCGGGAAAATTGAAGAACTGAAACAAGACAACGATTGGTACAAAGGACATATATGGGGCCCCTATGATCCGATCGCCGATCAGCACAAGCGAGAGAAAGAGGTCGAACTTCTCGACAAAGTGCTCGAAAATTACGAGTGGCTCGCCCATCTATACAGCATTCGTGGAGAGAAGCATGTTACGCCCGAAGAGCGCGCGAAACTCGCCGATCGAATCAACATCGATATCTGCGGCCGCATCGCTTACCAGGATTATTTGGAATCGGACGAATTCGAGCATCGCATCCAAACGCTGAAGAATTTTCTCGTAGGCAGTCAAAAAACATTTGAGAAAGAGCCCGATTCCAAAGCAAACCGCGCACGCGAGCGGATGGCGGAAATCCAAATCAAGATTGAAGAACTGAAAGCCGAGATCCAAGATTCCGTCCGACCCATTAAAGCTGAAGTCGCTTTTCGTCCGGAAGGAAGTGAAGCGATCGAGATTCGAATCGGCGGCGAACGGCAAATCGTCAAAATCAACACGTGGAGCGACTGGTTTACAGTACATTTCCCCGTGCTTCCACTGATCAAAGCGCGGGCAGTGTGTAAGTTCTACCCGCAAGAGATAACTGATACAACTATCAAGGTATACATGACTTCGCCTGATATGGATCCTCGCAAGCCGGCGACGCCCATATCTCACCCCAAAAGTTATTCGAAAGAATTAGCCGATTGGCTGGGACAGCCCTATAAAACACGCGGCTGGGCGGCGGAAACGCACGGATTAAAAGACGGTCGTTTAGGCGAAGAAGCGTTTTTGGAAGATCTTTTTTTCGTGATGAAACAGCGCGAACAGAAACTTTTTGAAACGTTAGAGCGGACGGACAACAACGTCTTGATTTCCGTATTTTCAGAAACCGACCGCGTAGCCCACATGTTCTACCGCTTTCTCGACAAAGATTACCCGATGTACGACGAAGAATTGGCTCAGAAATATGGAGACGCCATCAAGCGCGTCTATAAGCGCATGGATGAAATCGTGGGGCGTATGTTGAATAAAATCAGCGCTGATCCGGACGCGACGCTTATGGTGATGTCCGATCACGGCTTTTCTCCATTTAACTACCAGGTCGATCTGAACTTATGGCTGGTAGAAAACGGCTTCATGAAACTCAAGGGCAGCAGCCTGCAAAAAACCGATATGAAATTGGCGGAATTGCTGAAAGGCGGCAGCGCAGAATATTTCGAATACGTCGATTGGTCGGGTACAAAAGCTTATTCCATGGGATTAGGCCAGATTTACATCAACAAAAAAGGCCGCGAACCGCTGGGCGTTGTGGAAGATCAGGATTACGATTCGGTTTGCACTGATATCGTCGAAAAATTATCCGTCTTGAAAGACGAGCGCGAAGGTCGAAACAACGCCAGCGTTATCGCTCACGTCAAAAAGCGCCGTGAAATCTGGAATGGTCCATATGGAGACGACGCGCACGACTGCCCCGATTTGCAGGTCTGCTTCCATTCCTCATATCGCGTGGCCTGGCAGACATGCCTGGGCGGGATATCCACCGGCCAAATTGTGGATGACAACCTGGAGCGATGGAGCGGCGATCATTGCAGCATGAATCCTGACGAAGTACCCGGCATGTTCTTCTGCAACAAAAAGATCAAATCTCCGGACGTCTCTCTATACGACTTTTGTCCTACAGTTTTAAGGTATTTTGGATTAAAAGTACCGAAAGGCGTCGAGGGGAAGGATTTACAGGTGCTTTAGTTGAAAATATGTCTAACTATTATATAATAACTTTATTTCATTGCACTTAAATAAATAAGATTAAACCATTATCTATGGGGAGAAAAAAATGAAGCGCATTCTATCCATCGCTATTTTAATTACGCTGCTGATTGTCACCCGATCGTATGTCTCAGAAGCCGATCAGGAGACAAAGGCGATGTACAGCCCCTTTGCAAAAGACAATCTGGTCGCATGGTGCATCGTTCCATTCGACGCCAAAAAGCGCAATCCCGAAGAAAGGGCTCAAATGCTCAACCGTCTCGGCATTACTCGGCTGGCTTACGATTGGCGCGCAAACGACATTCCCTTTTTCGAAGAGGAAATCGATGTCCTGGCGAAGCACAATATCAAATTGGAAGCGTTTTGGCTTTCCACGAGTCTAACGCCGGATCAAGATGAAAACGCCCAGTTGATTTTGAATCTTCTCGAGCGGAAAAAGGTAAAAACCCAGATTTGGGTGATGTTGGATGAAAGTCCTTTGAATAAAATGACCGATCCCGAACGTGTTGAAGCCTGCGCCAAAGCGATTCGCAGTCTGGCCCTCTCTGCTCAAAAATTTGGAGGTTCAGTGGGTTTATATAACCACGGAGGATGGTTCGGCGAACCGGAAAATCAAATTCAAATTATCAAGAAAGTCAATTTGCCCAATGTAGGCATCGTTTATAATTTTCATCATGGACATGAACACATTTCCCGCTTCCCTGAACTGTTCAAGGAAATGCAGCCCTATTTGATGGCGGTTAACTTGAACGGCATGCGGGCGGATGGCCCTAAAATATTGCCGGTCGGAGACGGCGATTCAGAGCAGGAAATGATCAAGTTTATTCTTGACAGCGGATATCGCGGCCCCATCGGCATTCTCGATCACCGCAGCGAACTCGATGCCGAAGAGAGTTTGCAAAAAAACCTGGACGGCCTGCAAAAAGTATTGAAAGAAATCGGCGACCAAGAAGCGCTAAGAACATTTTAAATATAATTATGGTTTAAAATATATTGACAAAAATTTATTTTTATGTAAAATAACATAAGATTAATCTTATCAACACGCATGATTGGTTTCTTGTTTAATGAGAACTGGATAATCGTGAACTCACCCTAGTCGTAAGGTAATTTCTTACAGAAAAAGGGGGCAATTGTACTATTCCTGCAGGATCGTTGGATAGTTATGATTTTTTAGAAACGCGATTCAGAAATGCGATTTGGGACAAAATCTATATCGATTCAGGGGAATGCGATGTCTGTTCCATACCAGTATTATTATAAAGTGTTGAATGTCAATTTCGGCGCGAGTCAAGATGAAATCAAGAACGCGTTTCGAAAATTGGTGCAGCAATATCACCCCGATGTAAATAAAAATCCCTACGCCTATGTAAAGTACCGCGATATTTGTGAAGCCTACAAAGTTCTCAGCCGCTACAGGCAAAATATAGAGGAGCATATAAACAGCATTGAGGAACTGCGCAATACTCTGACGGGAACGTGAATATATAATTTTTCATTGATCGAAGAAGAGAAGAAGCGGCGGGTATAAATAACCCGCCGCTCTTTAGTTTTTACTACATGCAACAATCGCTATACGCCGTGGATTAATACAGCATCCAACTCTTGACGTTCACAATCGTTCCCTCGACTTGCGGATTTTTAAATATACCCTGCGATGTCGCGCCGGTCGTATGGGATGTGACGGCGATGCCCAAGTATATCGGATCGGTCATAGCCAGTTCGAACTCATTCTGATACCAATCCTCGTTATCATAGACATACCACAGAGTAAACAGATCCGCTTCGCGCGTCATTTTTATCGTACCCCCCAAGCTGACTTCATCCAGCGAAGGATTGTTCACGCCGTCCGAAAGCGCCGGATCGTAATTGGGATTCCATTCCGAAGGACCGATCTGCGATGCATCCGTCCAGGCTGCGTCGCCGCCGTCTGTTTCGCGCCATTGAATCATCAACGCTTGATCCGAACTGCGCACACATCCGTAGACGTATGGAGAAGATGCCGTTAATTCCTGGCGCGCCATGATGCCCATTTTCTGCCAATCATTGCTGCTGGGATTGCTGCCGTACGCTCCGATGTAGGGATCGTCGATGCTGAACGTAAAATCTCCGGAAACGCGCATCCACAAGTAATGGAAATCATCGGCCGCATCCCAAATATCATGGCCGCTGCCGATAACCTGATAAGCGTCTCCATCGACGCTCACATTGCCCGGCGCGCCGGGTGATCCGATGTCCTGATGTCCTTGGAAGATGCCCAAGTCCTCAGCCACAACAAGCAGCGTCGTAGTACCCGTTGAACCGGTATATCCAGCGCCGTCGTCAAAAGATCCGCTTAATTCGACAAAACTATCTTTATAGTCTGCGGCGATGCTCACTGTATATTTCAACGAGATTTTCCCTGCGGCGCCGGACAAGTTCCAAGAAAGCGTGCCGCTTTGATCATCCGTCCATTCTCCCGCATCGGCGGAGATATTGGAAAGAGTTGCGCCGTCCGAATACGATTCCTGAATCACGATGTCGGGCGACTCTCCTTCGCGGACGTCAACCGTCATGACTACATCCACGGAGCCGCCTGGATTGATTTCTTCATCCGACGCCTCCTTCATGACGTTGAACGGGAAAAGAGTCAAATTGAGATCGAAATAGTCGGCTGCGGCGTAATTTGGATTTTCGTGGGAAGTGACGGATAAACCGAGATAGATTGGATCAGTCATGGTGATGGTTTGAGCTGTATCCAAAATCCAATCGCCGTTTGTATTCATGTAGTACGCTTGAAAAGTATTTCCCGACCGCTCCAATCGAACATCCCCGGTTACATCGGATTTGAGTCCCGTGTTGAACGATGAGGCATCCTGCTCTGCTCGCCATTGCGTATCATACTGACCGTCTGATCCGCGAAATATGGCCTGGAAATGGGGCGAGCCGGCGGTGAGATTATCGCGCACCATGAAACCGGCTTTCGACCATTCATTGCTGCCTGAGTCGTTGTAAGCTAAGATGACGCCTTCAATGCGAAACGCGCCGGAAGTCTTTTTGTAAACATAATGAAATTGATCCGCCGATCCCCATATATCCGCGCCGCTGCCGGTCACCCAATACGAATCATCATCTTCGATATATTCGGCGTCGCCGGGCGCTCCAACGGCCCCGATGTCCAAATGATGATCGAAAATTCCAATGGGTTGAGGCGCTGTCAACGAATTGTCTCCGAAAATAGTCACATCGCCGATCGCTCCGTTAAATGTAACATCTTCGGAAGCGCCGCCCGGGGGAGTGACGACATAAGAGACCGTCGCCGCACTGCTAAGGCTCCATGTGATCGTTCCGCCGCTTTCCGTTCCTCCGTCAGAGACATCACTGACAGTCCATCCCGCTGGAGGTGTTTCAGTGACGGTCAACTCTCCCGAGCCTCCGCCCACGGCGATGGTAACTGTGATGGGATCGCCCGCCACATAAACGGGATCTTCGATAGATAAAGATCTTAGTCCTGCGGCCGTCACGGCATCGACGAGTTGTACATCAGAAACCGTCGCTTCGGCCAAGAGTTCGTTATCCAAATGGTTGGTGATCGCTAAGCCGTAAGCGATTGAATCCTGAAATGTCATTGCTTGACCATGAGCTGCAATCCAGTTCGAACCATCCAATGAATATTCACTTAATACAATACCTGCATCGGCCAGGCGGGAAACGCGCAGCCACAGGCCGTCGCCGGGATCGCCGATAGAGGCGCCGTCGGCTTGGATCTCCACATTGCCTGAACTGCCGCCATCCGTTAGACGCCATTGCGCGTCGGTTCGGTCGCCGAGATTCGCATCGTCTGTACCGGAACGCAGTTCAATCTAATAGTGCCGTGATGTAGCTGAATCTCCATTCTCACGAAGCATGACGCCGATCTTGGCCCACTCGTTGTCGCCGCCTCGATCGTTCCACTGAACCTTGCCGCTTAACGCCCAACTGCCGGTTTTCTCCGTGTACACAAAGAAACCTTCGTCACTGTTATCCCAGATGTCGTCTCCATTCCCTTTCATTGTATAAGTGTTGTCGGAAAAAGAGACGCTGCCAGGAATTTTCTGTGCCCCGCGAAGTTCCCAATCGGCCGTCTGATCAAAGATGCCGTACTGCGCTAAAGCCGAGTCGGGAATCACGCTGGTTGCAAGCATAGCAATAATCAGCATCATCCATGTTTTTTTCATTGTTAACCTCCCCTATGGGTCAAGACCTGTTGAGTTTTGTGATCCTCTTTAAGGCGATCCAACTATTTACGCTACATGAATTTATTTATGCATAGATTGAATTCAAACACCTCCTTTCTTCCCTAAGTTCATAGAACCTGAATTCTATTGATATTCCGGACATTCGAACAATTATATGATTACAAGCATTCAAACAGAGTTCTAATGAAATTTCAAGATATCTCTTTAACTATTAATGAATATTTCTCAAATCATCATGCATATTCAAAATAACTTTCTCTTTCCCAATCTGTTCTCTTTATTTATTCCATTCTCTTTTTTAATATGATATGATGCATCATCACTTTTCGGGGAGAAAAGCCATGCCAACTACTCAATCCGCCAAGGGGAAAAAATCTTCTACCAATCGCCGCCAATTTTTAGCCGCCAGTTTGTCAACCGGGGCAATCACCGTCATAGGCGCCGCATTCAAAGATCGAATGGCGTATGCCGATGTTCCGTATATTCGCGCCGATTTCATTTCACCGCAATATTATGACGGGAGCGAAGGAGAGGCGCTGCTCGACGTCCTCAAGGAAAAATCACCCTTCCGCTATTACGGGCCGGGAAATCCGGTCAAAGTCAAGAATTTCGAATCAGCGCTGGGCGAGTACATCGGCGCCAAATATCCCTTATGCGTCACATCGGGAACGGCGGCGCTGGATTGCGCCGTCACCGGATTGGAAATCGGCCCCGGCGACGAAGTGATAATGCCTGCTTATACCTGGTGGTCCGATTATACGTGCGTCGTTCAAGCCGGAGCCCTGCCAGTTTTTGCCGACATCGACGAATCGTTAACTCTCGATCCTCTCGATTTTGAGCGCCGCATTACGCCGCGCACCAAGGCCGTGATCCCCGTGCATTTGCTGGGAGGCCCTTGCGACATGGATCCCATCTTGGAAATCGCCAAAAAGCACGGCATCCAAGTTTTGGAAGACGCCGCCCAATGCGTGGGTGGATCTTATAAAGGCAAAAAACTGGGAAACATCGGCGATGTGGGAATATACAGTTTTCAATTCCATAAAATGATCAGTTCGGGCGAAGGCGGCGCCCTGGTCACGAACAATCCGATTGTATATGAAAGAGCCTCGCGCTTTCACGACATGGGCGTTCAGCAGCGCGTTTTCATCGATCGCATTCAGGAAAGCCGAGTATCCGATTTTGCGGGCGAGAATTTCCGCATGAGCGAATTCACCGGGGCGGTGTTGGGAGCGCAGCTGCCCAAACTCGATGCGATGGTCTCGGATTTGCGGCGTAATTTCAATTATGTGTTGGATGGAATTAAAAATACGCCCGGCTTAACGCTGCGCAAACGTCCCGATCCCGAAGGCGATATCGGCTATGGCATTTTTGTGCAATGCGCAAATAAAGAAGCCCGCGATCGATTCATTGCGGAAATGGGCAGGCAGCGCGTCGGCGCGGGCCGCATTTCCGGATCGGTGCTGCTTCCCATCGCGGAGAGCATCATGAACAAGAGGGCGAGACATCCTCAATGGCCATCCTTCAATACGCCTCAAGGGAAGGCTATTGAATACGGGCCGGACAGCTGCCGGCAAACGCTGCGCATCTATGACCAATTTGTTCAAATCCGCATCGGCCCCAAATTCACCAATGAAATGAACGATCGTATGATTGATGCGATTCTCAAATCTCATGCGACGGTAGCGTAATTGAAGGAATCGGATTCAACCAAGCACAGTTCTTCGGAGCGAACTGCTCTTATCCGTCTTATTCGGCCATGATTCAGAGAGCAGCAACGGACGATATACGCGCATGCGCATATACCCTTCTCTCTTTTTTTGCCATAATTATGCCGCGCATGCGAATTTCTAATAGAGGAGACAACGTCTGATGAAACAGGAAAACCGCCGTGAATTCATCCGGAAAAACGGGAAGCGTACTGCGGGATTATGGGCGGGAGCGCTGGTTTTAGCAAAGGGGAAAAAGGCAGTTTCCGCCAACGATAAGGTGATCCTGGGCGCCATCGGCTTGGGCGGCCGCGGCCAGTCTCTCGTGCGGGGGTTTGCGCTTCGCAAGGATGTTCAATTCGCCGGATTGTGCGATCCCGATTTGCGCCGTCCAAAGCAATTGTTCGAGATGCTCAAGTCCGAACACAATCCCGATCTCACTCTGACCGACGATTACCGGCGCATTATTGACAACAAAGAGATCGATGCAGTCGTCGTCGCCACCCCCGACCATTGGCACGCCATCCCCACTATAACCGCCTGCCAGGCGGGCAAGGACGTCTATGTCGAGAAGCCCGCCTCTCACAACATATGGGAAGGGCGCAAAATGCTGCAGGCGGCGCGCAAATATAATCGAGTTGTGCAAGTCGGTATGCAAACCCGCAGCGCGCCGTACGCCCAGAAAGCCCTGGAATACATTCGCAGCGGCCAACTCGGACCCATTCATTATTGTAAAATCTTCAATATGAAATCCGGATCGCCTTACAAGGAAGGAGCCGTCGGACCGATCCCCAAAGAAATGAACTGGGATCTCTGGCTGGGGCCGGCATCCATGCGCGAATATCGGGATGGAATTGCACGGGGCGGCTGGCTCTATTATTGGGATTACTGCGGCGGCGACTTCGGCAACGACAGCATCCATCAAATAGATCTTGCGCGCATGTTGATCGGTAAGGACTACGCCAAAAGCGTCCATTGCACGGGCGGCAACCTTGCATTCAACGATGATCGCGAAGTTCCCGACACGCAGGCCGCCACGTTTAAATTTGACGATATGGTCGTTACATTCGATTTAACCCAATGGGCGCCTTACATGGCTAAAATCCCTATGGCCATGCGAGAAAGCGATCAGTTCCCTTATTGGCCGCAGAGCGCCACGCGCGTCGAATTATACGGTGAGAAAGGATTGATGATCGTTGGGCGGCACGGCGGCGGCTGGCAGGTATTCACCAACGACGGCAAAGTGACTGCGCAGGAATACGGGCGCTTTCCCGATGACATCCACAAAGAAAACTTCATTCAGTGCATACGCAGCCGGGAGCGGCCCAACGCGGATATAGAGGAAGGCCATCGCAGCGCCATCCTCTTCCACATGGGCAATATCTCATACCGCATCGGCGAACGCAAATTGCTTTTCGATCCAAACGCGGAGCGCTTCATCGGCGACGACGACGCTAACCGTCTTTTGAAGCGCGACTACCGAGAACCCTATGTAATCCCGGACAATGTTTAGGAATGCGATATAAATATTCTTGATTTTGCATTAATGTGTATTATTAAAATCTATAGTTATCAATATGATACAATAATTATGTCATCATTGATAAAAAAAGGCAGGAAGCAGTTATGACGCCAAGAGAGCGGGTATTAGCCGCATTGAATCATCAAGAGACGGACCGGATTCCGATCGATTTCTCCGGACATCGTTCATCTGGCATCAGCGCTATTGCCTATCCGAAACTGCGTGAATATCTTGGGCTGCC
>JAFGTC010000120.1 GCA_016934335.1 Candidatus Omnitrophota bacterium
CAAGCCGACTCCGACGCCCAAACCGACTCCAACCCCCAAGGTTGAAAAAAAAGATGCCGCTCCCGATATCGAACTCGACAAGCAGCGTGAAAAAGTGAAAGGCTTTCTTAAAAAGATTCTGAAATCCTGATTCGCCCAAATCTATATTTCAATTGGTTCAATGATCGGTTCTATTCGATCTTTATCGTTCGTTTGAATGAACTTCGTGCATTGTTCCGTTCCGATGAATCTTTCGCTGTGGCGTAATACGTGTGATATCCCGATCCCGGGCGATGCGTCCACACAAAGGGGCGGCTGGTTTTTTCGCTTACGAGCGCTCCGTCACAATACAAACGCACGGATTGAACGCCGCTTCGGTCGCCGGCCATGACTTCGATTTTCACTCTTTGATCCTCGCGAATGGATAGATCATGAATTTCGACGGCAGGTCCGACTCGATCGCCGCCGCTAAGTCCCAAATCGATCGTCAACTCATCTTCAAATCGAACATCCACAAAATCGGCGTTTTTATCAAGCAGTTTTTCAATCACTGGGCGCAACTCGGAATTCTCGATGCCCGGCGATGCGATGTACGAATCGGGCGGCAACGGAAACTCTTTATCTCCTCGATATCGCAGGCGCAGAGATGCGAGCCCTGAATCGGGGCAGTTGAATTGGTAGACGCCCATCGCCTTTTTGACGGTGAAAATGGTCTTGCCGTCCAACGTTTCTGCATACATATCAATCGTCTCGCCGAATGAATCCAGCGCATCCAACGGAACGACAATTACGCCGCCTTGGTCGGTCAATTCTGTTCCAAGCGACAAAACCGGCGCTCCTTCGGCGAAGAAAAAGGAATTCGGATTCTGGGATTGCCGGACAAATCGAAGGATCGCTCTGGATTCGCTTCCATAGAAACGGCTGGCGGCTAAATAGCGTCTGCCCGGGTGAAGCGGATCGCCGGACGCCGTGCACATCCAACCCTCGGGCGCTGAGGCGCAATCCAATCCTTGCCGGTTCAGATCGGCCAACTGCTGATGCGGCGTATTTGTATAGAACGCGGCCGGCAGGCGGAACGCTTCGTTCTTTTTCATCGGCGCGTCCTGAAGCGGCGACATGAATACGCCGTCGCATTTATCCTTATACGATTCTTTCCGGGCCCAATTATAACCGGTCGATCTCTGGATGTGGATCGCGGGATTTTTGCCGGAGAAAATCGCGCCGATGCGATCGTCCACGCACCACCATCCGGATTCGAGAAGGCTCTCCTTCTCGAGCGTCTGCGCCCCTTGCGTTGAATACAACGATCGGCTGCCGGTCAATCCTTCGCGTACATAAAAATACAACGGCAGTCCGGACCAGTTCAATTGAAGATCCTCTTGCGCTTTAAACAAAGTAAACATCATGCAGGGGCCGTCATCAAACGAATGAAAAGCGTAAAATCGCTCCAATGCCGGATCGGGAATGCAGCCGGTCGTATGAAAACAGCCGTCGTCCATCCGATATGTATAGAGGGATTCGGGAACGGCCGGTTGGCGGGCTTTTCCGCTGGAGTCTGTGATTCGAATATCGCCGATCAGCGAATTGGGGTAGCCGTAAACCAAAGGCGAGATCCCTTCTTCGGCTTGAGCGGGAAAAATAAATCCACATAAGCCGTTTCCATAATAAGAACTGATGTTGCGCACAGAAGAAATCGATCCCCAGGCGAACGAAGCGATTTTATTTTCGTCGCGGTGAATCAGGTTCTGATGCCAGCGATAGTGATAAACGCCCTCCAGCGATCCGGCCGCTTCGCTCCATGAAGCCGGTTCGGCCCACGGCCCGTTTATTTTGTGCATAAGATGTGCGACCGCGGCTTTGGCCCACGAGTTGCGGTGATAATCGTAGGCTCGGATGGCTTTTGAATGGCGCTGCAGCAAAGTCGCGGCTCGTTCCTCCAGGGCGGCGGCGACCGAATCTTTTTGGATCGTCGCGCCGTAGCAGTACGCCAACAATCCGGCGCCGTAGTACGAGTCGTACTCGTTGCCGTGCGGCGACAGTGGTTCGCCTTCCGGCAGGCAGAGCGTTTTCAGCCATTGCAATACGCCGTCAAAGCCGTTGCCTGGATAGGTGAAGGCTTCCGGCGCGGGGGTGTTCTTTAAATATCTCAAAATTTCGATGTAACTGCGCCCTTCGAAAATTAAATCGCTGCCGTACCACAGGTTGCACCAGCCGTGATGATCGCTGGAATAATCGGGATACAGATTCCAGCCCTCGGCCCACTCGGAAACCGGCTTCCCATCGGCAAGGGCCGTCTGGGCGAAATCGTGTTCGGTGGAGACCATGTCGATTCCATTGCCGGAAAGTATTTCGAGGTATTTTGAGGCAAAGAATCTTTGGCGTAGGAGGTAGGCCGCTCCCATCGCGCTGGAGAGATCCTGCTTGATTTGATCATGGTTGCCGCCCTGCGGAGGCTTCCAGGTCTGCACGAGCCTTTCCTGGGGGGCGCCGCCTACGAAGACGTCTTCAAGTTGCTTTTGAGTATCCGCATCGAGTCGATCCCATAAGATTCCCGCCGCCAGCGTCATCCATCCGATTTCGTCGGCGCGCCAGGAGAGCCTTCGCCGCCAATAGGGGCCGTCCGCAAAATCCTCGCGCGTGTTCGGCAGATAGGGATAGGGATTCTCCACATACGAACTGGTCAGGCAGCACCATCGCATTGATTGAATCGCGCGCTCCAGCAGCGTTCGCCGTGAAATTTGCTTCTCGCCGAACGATTGTTTATCCGTTTCCGTCAATAAAACCGCATAACAAAATTGCACCATTCCATTGCCGGGAATGACGATGATGGTTGCGTAGGGATCGTCGCGCCAATCGGGATACTTGCGAAAATCGAAAAAACCGCTGTTCGGGATGCGTCCGGAATCGTCCGTCCATATAGGCTCAAACACGTCTACCGAAGATTCCACCACATCCAGATACAACTGCTGCAGTTCCGCTTCGCTCATCGCAAAGCAGGGCGGCTGGAAGCCGGCGAAAAGAAAAAGAAGTATCATCCAATGCTTTATTATTCGTTTCATAATGATGCTCTCGATAAAGGTGGATTGTTTTTCTGTAATTTATCACAGAAAATAAGACTAGATATAGGCTGTGCTGATGAAATCAAACTTGAATCAGCGAAACATCGCAAGGAGGCGAACGGAATGCGAAGCGTTTTATTGATTATCTTATTCTTTTTTATGGGGACGGCGTTATGGGCGGCGGAAGGGTGGGAGATGGAGACGCAGATGGCGCCGGGAGGAAAACTCGATCTGAAAACCAAAAGTTGGTGGTCGCTCGTGGATGAATTAAAAGTCGGCGAACATTTTGTATCGACTTCCTCCTTTCCTGATGGAGGGGCCATGATCGTGCGCCGCGATGCGCGTACTCGAAGCCGTTCGCCTCAGGATATGTTGGTTTGGATTATCGACGACGACGGCGATATGCCTCCCGGTTCGTCTCAGGGCGACCGCGACAGCGACTGCTATGTGGTCGATTATGGCTGCGATGGAACTGTGGATCGGATCCTGGATTATATTGACGTGGATCGCGATCAGATCCCCGATGAGATGGATATCCGCTATTTTGTGGACGGCGAACTGCGCCGGGCCTGGTTCGGCGTTGATTTAGACGGCGATGGCGAAATGTGGCATACCATCGATTACGAATACACCGGCGACTTTTTTCTCAGCGATCCCTATGGAAATAATGAAATTTACATGAACAAATACAATCCTCAGACGGATTCGTGGATTCCCATCTCGGAATGCCCCTTCACGTTCTACGACGACGACCGGGACGGTCTATCCGAATCGGTGGTTCGATTCAGCGCCGCCCCCTTGGATTTTTCCTCCGAAGCCGATCCCGATTATGCAAATAGTCAGAAGCGGTATGAAGGAACGTTCGATTCTTCCATGAACCGGATGGGCGTGGTCAATATTCGCTACAGCCTGGATATGGACGAAATGAGCGATGGGCGAAATCCGCTTCATTACGAAATGGGCTTCAATATGGTAGGCAGACTCCCCTATGACTTTGAGCGAATGGAGCGCACTCAGGATCTGCGCCGCGCTCCAAAAAGCACGGTATGCATCCCCTTTGAAGAGGCGCGCCGCATTGCCGAACAGTATCCCGCCGATCATACGGGATTTTCCTGGCATGAATTCGAAGATCCCGCCATCCGGATCGGCGGCCCCCGGCGTCCTGAATACGACCGGCGTTGGGAGGGCGTCTTTTGGACATGGGAGCGGCGCATCATGCACAATACCGGCGGGCCGGTTCAGCTATGGAACATGCGGCGGGAATATATGCCGTCTTTCTCCGATCGGCGGCAGTTGTACTACAGCCCCATCGACCGGAGGCTTCATCTTAAAGGAGCGGCGGAGGGCTGGATTCGCGCCAGGTTGGCCGGCTTGGAGCAGGCGCTCGGGGAAATCCGGATGTTTGATGTCAATCAGGACGGCTACTTCGATCGCTGGGAATATTACTGGAAAGATGACAGCCGGCCCTACCGGATCGCATCCGGCTTATCGGCGTCTCATCGCGATTTCGAAGACGACTGGGATGCAATGAAAAAGTTTTACAATGAACAAGTCCTTCCCCAATCCATTCAACTCAATCAGCAAGTCATTCGAGCGTTGGAAGAATTGGATGATGACTCAACTCCCATACCCGATTTTCTGAGGGAGGCCTTGGAGGGGGATATCTCGCCGGATGAAAGGCGGTATGTTTTGGATTGGATTCGCGAATATCGCTGGAGGAATTTCATATCCAAGGAGAGAAACGAATCCCAGCGGCGAATCAACGCCGCGCCGAAGCAGGATCCCCGCTCCGAATCGGCGTTGCGAATCCAATCGGAGCAGACTTGGGATTATGCGATGCAGCTTTCGCTCTTGGAAGAAGCTTACGCTCGAGGCGATTATGAGCTTGTTCTGGAGCATCTTGAAAAAATACACAATCGGGAATAGAAAATGGCGCGCACGATGATTCGCGTAGAGCGATCCCCTGCCAGGGGGGAAACGTTCTGATCCAAGAAGGAGAGGGGGCAACCGGTATGACTTGAATCTTGGAGGCTAAATGCAGCGATGAGGATTCTCCCTCTTTCAATCTATAGAGGATTTTTGTCGGGTGAATCGTTTTCCCAGCCGGCCAATTGAACAACCGGCTGACGGCTCTTCGGATCGTCCCGGGAAAGGATGTCGATCAAATATAATTCGGGAGAGAGAATTTCGTCTTGATATTTCACAATCCAATACGACGTTTTGGGTAAATTTAATTCGACAGTGTACTCAACAACAGAATGAGCCATTACCATGGTCCCGTATCCCATGTCCATTCCATAATTCCCCATCATCCCCATTCCCATGCCCATGCCATAAGCGCCCAAGGTTTTAGGTAATTCTTTGATTTCATACGTGGCGGAACAGACCAAAGGAGAGGCGACGCGGAAAATGGCGGGTATCCACTCGATCTTTTCCTGCTCCTCAGGCGACATAATAATAGTATACTTAATCGTGTTGAGATTGGGGAATCGAATCTTGATGGATCGCGATATGGGTGATAATTCGGAGTCAATCGAATTGGGCTCGAATAATCTGTTGAATCCCAATTGAAGCGGTCTAGGATTATTGATTTTCAGCAGTGAAAAAGATTGTCCCGCTGGACATTGTTCTTTAAATTCTTTAACCGGCCATTCATTGTGCTCATTTCGCCATTTCCTCGCCCACATGGCGCCCTGAAGGGCTAACGCTTCCTGTTTCAAGCGTCCAAACTCTAAACCTCCTGTATCGTGAACAAAATCAAGATCTTCAACAGAACCGCCGCCGGATCTTGTAGCCGCATACAGGAGCGTAGGAATTTTCTTGGCTTGCTCCTTCGATAAAAACGAATCGCTTTCATAAAACGATTCAGGGAGTTTTTTCAACCTCTTTCGAAGAGCGGGAATTGTCGTCCATTTGCGCATGTAAGATAAGAGAACGGCGTAGTCGTCAGTGCTTCCAATTCCGATGGACTTGTAAATCGAATCGATGGGACATTGGGGGGCGCGATTCAAAATCTTAAAGGCGATCGTGCTTTGAGTCGTCATTCTTCCTGTTGTGGCGCTCCATAATGGACTTCCCAAAAACGAAGGCAGCCTCCAGGATTCCGGCTCAAATGCGTTCAAAGTTTCCAAAATGGATCGGCTGGACTCCAGGTCGATATTGTACCAAATCAGCGAACTGAAACTCGATAATCCCTTGTAAAGAATCTCCTGGCGCATGACATGCTCCCAGGGATTGGGGCTGGCTCGAAGCGCCTGCCCCAATCGGATCAGATCGGAGAGTTTTTCTATCGCTTGCTCCGGATGTTTTTGCATGAGATCGCGAAAAGCCAAAAATCTCAAAGCGGTCGCATGAGAACGAATCATGGAATAATTCAAATACGGCGGCTCCACCTCATCGGGGGGAGTGAGAATCGGGCCGGTTTGAAGAACCGCGTGCAGATCCTCGGCGAATTGATCCAGGCCGGCGAATTTCTGAATCACCCATGACGGCGCTTGCGGAACATGCACAAAGCCGCAGCTTTGATTGAAAGGCAGGGAAGAAAAAAAGCGCGATAAATCATCGCTTGATTGATATTGTCCTCTTCTCGATCCCGGAAACAAACGCTGATACGCTTCGGCGTCGGTCGGTCCGTATTGATCCCAAACCGCCTGATTGAAGATCTTGAGAATTTCCTGCCGCTGCTGCTCCCAGGCCTCGGCATGCTGCTTTTCTTTCCAAATCATCAGACCGGAAATCAGCAATGCTAAAACAATCGTGAATTCCATAATTCTTTTGGTTATCGATTTCATGTGGTTGCTCCTATTTTGCGTCATTCTCATCCCATGCCCGCATCGACGCCTGTCGTCAGAAAAAGCAGATCTTTCCAACCGGTCTTAAACGCGATCAAAAGCACCGCCAAAAGGAAAATAAAGAGCCGTCCGATGTAAATCTGGCGGTAGAGCGTCCCGCCGGTCAACAATTTTCGGTCGGTCGCCGCTCTCCACCCTGCCAATGCAAAACCGATCAACATGGCGGAGGGCAGCCAGGAAAAATAATTGAGTAATGTTTGATTAAATGCATTCGATAGGATTGGCTGCGGAAAATTGATGAACGTGTTGAAATTGGATTGAATGCAGATGAATGTGACTATCAATACCGCGGCGATGCTTTCGAAAACAGCATACAGCGTGTTGCGAATGGCGTGCGTAATGAAGGCCGCACAGGCAAATGGAAGCAAGCCGATCAAATATAAATTAACAAATATGGGTACTGGATTCATTTCCAGGTTGCTTGCGAAAGAAACCTGAGAGTTGATCAATCCATAATACATAAAGCAGAGTGCGGGAATCATGGCCAGAATGAATCCGCAGATCCAACGGCTCCAATAAATCGAACTCAATGAGGCGGGATGATGATACAAAACGTTGCGCAGGCCGTGTTTTTCATCGTTGCTGTAAGTGTTTACCCCGATCAGAATCGAAACCGTCGCGCAGGCGAGCATGAGGAAAGGATTGAGGTCTCGCATAAAGCCCGCTTCATAGTAAACAAATCGAAAAGGGATGAATATCAAGGCTCCAAGCGCAAGGTATTGATACAAGCGGTTCTGGGCGAAGAATATCGTCGCCAGGTGATCGAAGGCCGTACGGGGCTTAAAAATACTTTGCCGCAGCAGGAACAATCCCATGATAAGAACGATCGGAGCAACGGTGATCATGAAATGGAGATGGTAAGCATAATACGTTTCATATCTCTTCCAGTAAAATGTCTGCTCGATAAATACCAACATCAAGACGCCCGACATAATCAACAGAATCCCGAGCAGCACGACGACTGGGATCCCCACAAGAATCACGGAAATGGTCTGCTTCATATAACGGGACAAGGGCAGCCCTATGCCGTAAGCGAACAGGCTGATTGTGAAAATGGAGCCTAAAAAGAAGACGCCGTTGGCGCTCATGAAACTGGCGCTCTCGGTATAGATGATCAGGCTCCAGAGCGTTTGAATCACGAGAAACGCGGTCAGCGCGGCGATTCCGGCCGCCGTCTTCTCTCCCCAAATTCTTCGTGAAGTCGCCGGCAGCCGCTGAAGAAAGCAAAGATTATTCCCGGCGCGCTCTTCCGCATACCAGTATCCCGCCGCGATCAGGCCGACGAGCACGGCGATGGCCTGCTGCACGGGAGGAAACCAGTCGTAGATTGGCCCCAGGCGGCTGTCCATCATGCGGATCAAAGGCGGGTACAGGAACATGATCATGCCCTGCATGATCAGCGCCGCCAGCATGAGTTTAAACTGAACGGAAAAATCTTTTCGGAATATTGGATAGTTTTGGATATTCATGATCCCACCAGATCGACAAAAATGTCTTCCAGACTCATCTCTTCCACGATTACATTCTCCGCGCCGGTCGACTGCGCCAATTCGTTCGGCGTCTCGTCCGGATTGAAATCGGAGCAGGTGACCACGGCTTCGCGTCCGTTCATCTTCACGTTGATGACGTTGCGTGCCTTCAAGATGGGGGGAACCGATTCCTTGAAGATCAATCGCGCCCGCTTCATGCGTTGATGCAAATCGTACAGCCTTGAAGCCAGTTCCAACTTTCCTTCCCGGATAAACGCGACATAATCCAACAGCCCGGAAAATTCATTGAGTAGATGCGAAGAGACCAGGATGGTTTTTCCCGATTCCTGGTAATGCGCGAGAATCGTTTCGATGAAATTGCGCCGCGCCGCCGGATCGAGCCCCCCGGTCGGCTCGTCCAGAATCAGCATTTCCGGCTCAAAAGAAAGGGCCAGCAGCAGCGCCAGTTTAGCTCGCATTCCTTTGGATAATTCGCCGACTTTTTGCTGATTGTCCAGCCGGAATTCTCCGCGCAGGGTTTCGCAGACCTTCCAATTCCACGTCTTGTGATACGCCGCCACAAGAGCGATGAGCTGTTCCACCTTCATCCACTCGTAAAATCCGTAAATCTCTGGGACATAGCCGACGCGCTGCCGCACGGCGCAGCCTTCCTGGGCGGGATCCATCCCCAGAACATACGCCGTCCCTTTCGTCGCGGGAAGAAGACCCATGATCATTTGAATGGTCGTCGATTTTCCTGCTCCGTTGGGGCCGAGCAGCCCGAAGACGGATCCTTTGGGAATCTCGAGATTCAAATCGCGAACCGCCCATTCCTTTCCAAATTGGCGGCTTAGTTCCTGCGTTTTCAGCACTGATTCAGACATGTTCTTCCTCCTTGTCCGCGGGGTGATGGGTTTGACTCTGTCGGGGGATGTTCAGTTTTGCCGCGCCGGCGCGCATCATCTCGATCGCCTGTTCGATGTCGATCTGGTAATGATGCGCCTCCAGCGCCAGTTCGTCCGCCATGCGCTGAATGATCTTCAGGCGCTCTTTCCTCTCCAGCGCAGGGCCGTCGGATGTGACAAAGCATCCGGCGCCCTGTCTGGCTCGCACCACCCCCAGATGTTCCAATTCCAGATACGCGCGGCTTACCGTGTTGCGGTTCACGCGGGCCTGCACCGCCGCTTCGCGTAGGGTGGGCAGTTGATCTCCGGGCTGCAGAGCGCCCGTGGCGATCGCCCGCCGGATGGAATCGACGATCTGGAGATACGTCGGTTTAGGATCGTTATGATCGATTGTAATAATCATAGTACTAGGTATACTATGACAATTTTTTATCAGCGTCAAGAAAATTTATATCTTTTTTCAGATTTCTAACCGTATCATGATATATCTATCTGAAAAATATATCGTTATATAATATGTAATAGAATGCAGATTTTTATTGAATAATGGAGTGAAATTGTCTTAAATAATCGAAAATTTCATAGTAATAGTGAAACGATTAGGACAATTTCTACCGAATAATGGTACGAAGAATGCGCAAAATTCGGCCTGGAATTTTTGGCTCTGTTTTAGGATCGCTCTCATTTATAGCCGCCATTCCCACATCGCATATTATTTTGTACTATGGTGCAGATTTTTCAAAACTCTCTACCCATTGGTTGCGAAAGACAAAAATCAAAACCAACGCGAGTTCGAAACGTTTCATACGTTTGAACAACAAAAAAAGCGAAATTATCAGTCGCCTCGAAGCGTTGATCTCGACCATGATTATAATGATCTGTCTTTCGCGCTGAAATCGATGCATGCATCAAGTTCTTAAGGCGTGATGTCGTCAACAAAACCGGGAGGAAGAAAATTATGGAATGGTTGGTTTCCTTCATATTGTCGTGGTGGACGTCGATGGGGCTCGAATTGCAGATTTTTTACGCCATCGGGCTGCTGGCGACTTTAGTCATTTTTATTCAAGTTTTATTGATGTTCTTTGGTTTTGGCATGGATATCGACGACGTCGATGTCAGCGCGGGCGATGTCGGCGACGGCGGCGATGCGTCCGACGGCCTCCATCTCTTGTCAGCCCGTACGATCACCGCGTTCTTTTTGGGATTTGGATGGACCGGCGTCATCGCCTTGCGCAATAGTTATGCTTTGGAAGTGGCGTTGATTTTCGCGATTTTCATGGGGATGGCGTTTATGATCATCATTTTCTTCCTCTTGAAAACGCTCTACAGCCTGAAAGACAGCGGTACGCTCGACTATCACAACGCCATCGGAAAAATCGGCATCGTCTATATCCCCATCCCGCCGAACGAGACGGGCGCCGGCCAGGTCGAGATTACCGTCCAAGGCAGACTCCGTTTCATTCCAGCCTATACCGCGTCCAGCGAAAGAATTGCCAGCAAATCTCGCGTCAAAGTGGTGGATTTGGTCGATCCGCAGACGGTTCTCGTCGAACCGGCGATTCGCGAAGCCAAAGAGCCGAAACCGGAATAAACCAGTTTTAAACTGGCGCAATATAAAAAAATAGGAGGGTAAAACATGGGAATTGAATGGTTGTTTCTAGCCGCCGGCGCCATCATGATCTTCTTTATCACCGTGTTCAGTTTTGCAGCGCGGTATAAGCGGTGTCCATCCGACAAAATTCTGGTTGTGTACGGAAAAGTGAGCGGTAAAAGCAAGAGCGGCGGAGGCTTGTCGGCGAAATGCTACCACGGCGGGGCCGCCTTCATCTGGCCGATCATTCAAGAATATCAATTTCTCGATCTGACTCCCATTCAGATTGAGATTCGTCTGGAAGGCGCACTATCCCAGCAGAACATCCGCATCAACACGCCGTCCACATTCACCGTGGGCATCTCGACCGAACCGGGAGTCATGGAGAATGCGGCTGAGCGTCTTTTAGGACTCAGTCTGGCGGAAATTCAGGAATTGGCTCGGGACATCATCTTCGGTCAATTGCGCGTCGTCATCGCCACCATGCCCATCGAAGAAATCAACGCCGACCGGGAAAAACTGATTGAAAACATCTACAGCGGCGTGGAAGGTGAATTGAAGAAAATCGGTTTGCGCCTGATCAACGTCAATATTCAAGACATCACAGACGCATCCGGCTACATCGACGCTTTAGGAAAGGAAGCCGCGGCCCGGGCGATCAACGAAGCCAAAATCAAAGTTGCCGAGAAAGAGCGCGACGGCGAAATCGGCAAGGCGGAAGCTGAACGCGACCAGCGGGTGCGCGTCTCCAAAGCCCAGGCCGAGGCCGTCGAGGGCGAAAACAAAGCCGGCATCACTGTCGCTCAATCCAACGCGTTCCGGCGCGAGCAGGAAGCGGAGGCCGAGCGGTCGGCCACGGCGGCGGAGAAAGTCAAGCAGGCGCAGGCTCTTCAAGAAGCCTACACGGCGGAAGAACAATCCGAGCGCGAACGCGCCAAGCGGGAAGAAGCGACCCAGAACGCCAATATTGTCGTCCCCGCGGAAATCGAAAAGCGCCGCATCGAAACGCTGGCCGAAGCCGACGCCGAAAAAATCCGCCGCATGAAGAAAGGCGAGGCCGACGGCATTCTCTCCGTCATGCAGGCTGAAGCGGAAGGCTTGAAAGCCCAACTAACTAAAAAGGCGGAAGGATTTGCAGAAATTGTCAAAGCCTGCGGTAATTCTCCCGAATTGGCGGCTCTGATGATGATCACCGAACAACTTCCCGATCTGGTCGAACGACAAGTGAAAGCCATCTCCAACTTGAAGATCGACAAAGTGACCGTTTGGGACGGCGGAAAAAATGAAAACGGCAGAACCCAGACCGCCGATTTTCTATCCGGATTGATCGGCTCTATCCCGCCCCTTCATGAACTGACGAAAAACGTCGGCGTCAAACTCCCTGAATATCTGGGATCTTTCAAAGATGACGCCGCCGCATCGGAGGAATTGCAGGAGCGGATCGAGACTCAAAAAGCAAAAGAAGCGCCCAAGCCGCCAAACAAACAGAATCCCAAGCAAAATCCCGGCAAATAAGAAGGCTCTTATTTTTACCCCACTAAAAAAAGTCGGCGCAGAGAATGTTCTTCTCTGCGCTGGCTTTCTCATTTTGTGTTCATAAAGCGGCGGGATCGGCTTAAATTCGATTGTGCTTTTGCGATGCGCTGCGGATGGATTTCAATTTTTTCACCGATTGAGTCGTAATGGCTTCTTTCGCTTCCAGCTCTTGCGCGACGCGCAGGATTTCGGCCGCATGCTCTTGAGGAACCGCCACAACGCCGTCCATATCGCCGACAAGAATGTCGCCGGGTGTTACTTGGACGCCCCCGCATACAACCGGCTCGTTCTTTGAAACAGTGACATAACGGCCGACCGAATTGGTGGGCACAATGCTCCGCGTGAAAACGGGAAAATTCAATTCTTCAATTTCCACAACGTCGCGGCATCCTCCGTCTAACACGGCCCCGGCAAAATTTCGCATTTTCGAGCCGGTCGCCATAATCCCCCCGAAAGCCGCCACATCGGTTCCGTCCGGGCCGTCCATGACGATCACCAAAACTTTTCCCGGCGGCGCAGTATCGATCAATTCCAGCGCGTGCGTCGGCGGCTCTTTTGCCGTAGAAGGCTTCGCCAGGACAGTGACGGCTCTCCCGCACATTTTTACAGGGAAAACGGGACGCATCTCGTGCGACATATACCCGCGTTTTCCCGTTACCTGATCGATGGCGTCAGAGATGGAAGGCGTAGCAATGTGCATAAAGCCGTTTATTAACGGATCATCGCTCCCTCTTTGCGCATGCTGCGCCGTTTGGCAGGATGCGAGGAATCCGCAGAGCGGCAAAACGATCATAATCCGCATGAGTAAAAACTGATTCGTCATAATCTTCTCCATTTCACATTGTCGTTCTTCCGTGAATTCTTCATAATTTGCGCTTACTATATCATTCCTTCCAGACGCCGTATAAGAGGAGCCGCCCTCTCGAATACATCTATCATTCAGTTTGATTTTATGATACTTTTCCAGAAATTTATGATTATGACCTGATAGAACACATAGAGGAGAGTCTCTCTTATGACGCGAAAGATTTCCCGGAATAAAAACAATCGGCGCACATTCGTTAAAACGGCGGCAGCGGCCGGATTGCTGCTCGGCTCGTCCCGTTTCTCCTTTGAAGAAGAAATGTCCAGCCTCAC
The DNA here is from genome assembly GCA_016934335.1 of Candidatus Omnitrophota bacterium. Taxonomy (GTDB): domain Bacteria; phylum Hinthialibacterota; class Hinthialibacteria; order Hinthialibacterales; family Hinthialibacteraceae; genus JAFGTC01. The sequence goes on from JAFGTC010000120.1 coordinate 13,528, forward strand.
CCAAAACATCAATCTCAATTCCAGCCCCTCCGATTTGCGCATCACCGATCTGCGCACAGCCGTGGTCAAAGACGCTCCTATGCGCTGTCCCATCATCCGCATCGATACCAATCAGGGCATTAACGGATGGGGCGAAGTGCGCGACGGCGCCAGCGAAAAGTACGCTCTATTTCTCAAAAGCCGCCTTCTCGGCCAGAATCCCTGCAATGTCGAAAAAATCTTTAAGCGCATCAAGCAATTCGGGCATCACGGCCGCCAGGGCGGCGGCGTATCCGGCGTGGAAATGGCCCTGTGGGACTTGGCCGGCAAGGCGTACGGCGTCCCTGTCTATCAAATGCTGGGCGGAAAATACCGCGACAGGATCCGCATCTACTGCGACACCGATTCATCGCGCGATCCTGAAATATACGCCAAGCGGATGTTGAAGCGCGTCGAAGACGGCTTCACGTTTCTCAAAATGGATTTAGGCATAAACCTTCTCTCCGACATCCCCGGAACCGTCACCCGCCCGGGAGGGATGGACAATGTACGAAACACAAAACATCCCTTTACCGGCATTCAAATTACGCAGAAGGGCATCGATATATTATCCGAGTATGTCAACGCTATTCGAGACATCGTCGGCTATGAAATTCCCTTATCCGCCGACCATTTCGGCCATATCGGCGTCAACAGCTGCATCCGGCTGGGCAAGGCGCTGGAGCCTTATCAACTTGCCTGGCTGGAAGACATGATCCCCTGGGAATATACCGATTTGTGGAAGCAGATCACCGAGGCGATCGACGTTCCCACGTTGACCGGTGAAGACATCTACCTGAAGGAGGAATTCAATAAATTGGTCGACGCGCACGCCGTGGATATGATTCATCCGGATCTCGCGACGGCGGGAGGCATCCTCGAAACCAAGCGGATCGGCGATTACGCGGAGGAAAGAGGCGTGGCCATGGCTCTCCATTTTGCCGGCACTCCGATTTCATGCATGGCCAACGTTCACTGCGCCGCCGCTACGCAGAACTTCCTGGCGTTGGAGAATCATTCCGTCGACGTACCCTGGTGGAACGATATGGCGATCGGCTTATCGAAGCCCATCGTTCAGCGCGGATTCATTCCTGTTCCCGAAACGCCCGGTCTCGGATTGGATATCAATGAAGAGGTCGTCAAAGAGCATCTCATCGATGACAAATATTTTGAACCGACCCGCGAATGGGATCGAGACCGCTCGTGGGATCGTTTGTGGAGCTGATAAGGAGTAATAAAAACATGAAACGAATCGCATTATTAGCAATATGTTTAATATCTTTCGCTTCGTCATTCGCATACGCGCAGTACGGCGTTCTCTCGAAAGAAGAACGGATCGCTTATACCGGGCAAAACCCTTACGAACGCTTCGAAGATGGTCGGCCGCGCGTACCGGATTCGATCCTGGAGCGTATGAAATCGGTTTCCATTGAAGAGGCATGGAGCGTTTTGCGGCGGCGCGGCTACCGTGATCAATTCGCCGGCGATTGGAAAAACCTTCATCCCGACCGCGTTCTAGTCGGGCGGGCGGTCACAGCTTCATTCGTTCCCAGGCGCCCCGATCTCGATCAGGCGACCAACGAACTGGGCAAAGAGCATGGCCAGATCGGCGCTCAAAATTCCTGGGTGATCGATACGCTGGTGGAAAACGATGTAATCGTGATTGATCTGTTCGGCAAAGTGAAAGAGGGTACTTACGCCGGCGATAACCTCGCCACGTCGATCTATTCAAAAAGCAAAACCGGCATGGTGATCGACGGGGGAATCCGCGATTTGGATGGCATTTATGAGATCCCCGATTTCAGCGTGTTTGTGCGCGGCTTCGATCCGACAGGCATCGCGAACGTGACCTTGATGGGGATCAATATACCCATTCGCATCGGTGAAGCGACGGTCATGCCGGGCGATGTGGTTTTGGGGAGGCGTGAAGGAGTGATCTTCATCCCCCCGCATCTGGCTGAAGAAGTATGCACGAGTTCAGAAGATACGCGCATGCGCGACGCTTTCGGCCATCAGCGTTTACGCGAAGGCAAATACACGCCGGGGGAGATCGACCGGAAATGGACGCCCGAAATCGAGGAAGATTTTGAGCAATGGAAGAAGGAGAAGGGCGGGCGGTAAGCGCCGCCTTCTCCCATATCGACGTAAGAAATTCGCTCGCGGCGCGAGAAATTTTCCTTCGCGCCGCGGGTTCTCTTGTCCGTACGTTTTTCGTTAATAAAGCGACCAGTTATCGACTGTCGTGGGATTCCCGACCTGATACCCCTGCGTCAATGTCGCTGTCTGACCGTCGGGCGATATCACGGTTATATCGTAAATCCCTTCCGTCAATCCCGCGGGAATCTCAATCTCGATCTCACCATCCAGATTGATGGAATCAATTTGCATCAATTGGTCGTTTAAAAGAACGGTGTATCCCACTTGGAAATTGACGCCGTCGACGAGCAGCGTCGCCGCCGATGGCATGCTGTTATCGTTTTGAGCGGCGGGCGTGATCGACTGTAACGAAAACGCCTGTTTAGGATCGTCCAGCATCCAATCCAGACTGTTCTTGATTAACAGATTCATTCCCTCGCCGGATATTCTTTCCAAGGGAAACGAGAAAAACACCGCTCGATAACTGTTCGCATCGATCGTGATTCCCACAATCCCGCTTTCTCTTTCCGTTGAGTGGAGGGCCGCCTGTGCAAAACCGCTGTCGTCGATCGTCAACAAATCTGTCATATTCGGGAGGTCATCGTCAAATTGGACGGTCAAAGAATCGAGGCCGGCCGCGATCGGATTCCCGGAGTCGGCGGAAACCAGCATTTCTATATTCTGCCTTAGAATAGCGCCGGTGACGGGATCGTAGCTAACATAAGGATCGTGCTCAAATTCAGTAATGTGCCAGACCTGTTTCGCCAAGGTGGAATCCTCCTGCGCATCGCTCCAATCCATCCCGGATAAAATCATTTTTCCGCCCAGGGATAAATAGCGAGTCAGTTCGATGTGGAACCGGGTTCGATGATTCATTGTATTGGCTGTCGACTCGCTGTCGTTTGAATAAAGGGAATTCGTCGACATGAACCAGACGACCGAGTCGAAGGATTGCATGTAGTCTTGCGTTGGATATTGATCGAACAGATGGACGTCCCACGTAGTCCAATCATAGCCGGCTTGTTGAATGGCGCTTTCATACGAATCCTCGTAACTCGCGCCGCCGTCATCGTCCACCAGCAGTACGCTTCCCGCCGGCTCGGGCGCATGAACGATTCGCGCCCAAATCGGCAGTCGCAGCGGTTCTTCGAGGCCTTCAACCTGGATTACGAGATCTCCGCTGAAATCTTCGGCTTGACTGAATGTGGAAGGGGGAGAAGCCTGGATCTGAATTTGAATCTCCGCAGCGTCCCCCGCACTCAAACTCGCCGCGTCCTGCGAGAGATTGTACGACGCAATTCGGGGAGTATCGTCGAATTCCAAAGATAGAAACATGGATTGGGTTTGATCCGATATATTTTTGATGACGACGCTTTTCTCCAGCGAGGCTTCGCCGGCTGTCGATTGGCAGCCGAAACTCAAGGTGGAGGGATTGGCGATGATCGGGATCTGGATCGCTCTTGCCGGATTCACATGCCCGCCGCCTCTCTCCATGCTCGACTTCGATGCAATCGTGGCGGGGCGGTCCGCCGCGAGCACCAACGCGGCCTTGATCTCTTCCGGACTCCAGTCGGGATGATTTTGTTTGATGACGGCCGCCGCCCCCGCAACCCGCGGAGCGGAAAAGCTAGTGCCGTTGAAGAAAGTAAATCCGGATATCGTAAAGTAGGTTGATAGCAGATAATCGCCGGACGGAAGGCTTTGAAATTCTCCGGGAAAATCGTTCTGCGTCGCAGCGAAACTCCCTTCGCCGATGGCGGTCAGTTCCGGTTTAATGGTATAACTCAGCGACGGGCCCGTTGAACTGAAGGAACTGAGTCCAAAAGCGCGTTGATTGGTTTCTGTCGGGGGCGGCGCGAGAATTTCAATCTCCACAAGATTGGAATCTTGAATGGCGTCTTTGATCAGCAGCCCGGCGTTTCGAGAAATATGATAGGAAGGCAGATAAGTGTCCGGTGAGGAGGGCTTTTGCAGCGGTTCGTCGGGGCCTTCCGGCGCCGTGCTGGAATTGTAAATAAGTGCGCCGCTTCCGCCCGCCGACTGCACGCTGTTGATCTTCGAGGTGAAGGTGCAGTCGCCGCGCTGGATCAGCGCCCAGTCGCCGTCAATCGATTCTGACGGCAACTCTTCGCATACCAATCCATCTTTACTCCCCCCGTAACTTCCCCCGTCCAAATGATCGGCGTCGACCAACGGAAACGTTCCAATTAGGGGCTCGGTAAAATAATCGGGATCCTGAGCCAGGATCACTACTTCGTCTTCCAGGATTTTTTCTCCGTCCGCATAAGCGTTCAAATAAGCGATGGAATTATCGGTCGGATTTTCACCGGTATGACTGTTCCCCAACGAACCTACGGTGATGACTTCGGGAATCTGTCCCGGGAAGTAGATTGCCTCTTTCTGGCCGTAGTTGCCGGCGGCTGCGACAAGCACTAATCCGGCGCGGATGGCGTTTTTAATCGCGATCGCTTCGGGATCGAATAGTTCATCGATATAGTATTCGTCGGCGAAACTCATGTTGACGATATCCATTCCGTCTTCCACGCAGGCTTCGAGCGCGCTGATGATCTGCTCAGAATGGGCGTGCTCGGTTGTGAATATTTTGTAGTTTCCTATATACGCCTTGGGCGCGACGCCCGACATCAAGCCTAAAGGCGATTCGACGTTCGCATTGCCCGCCGCGCAGGATGCGACATGCGTTCCGTGGCCGTCTCGATCCCGCGGCGTTGACGCTTTCGCTGCATCGCCCTTATAGGGAAATACTCGCGCGACGATTACCTTGGGCGTGGTGAAATCGGCGTCTCCCAGCGGATAGCCTTCGGGGTATTCGTATCCCGTGCTGCCGAATACGATGTGCGTGCTGTCGACGCCCGTATCCATGATTCCGATTTTAATGCCTTTTCCGGCTTCCTCTTGGCCGCCGCTCGCCTGCCAGACCGCCGACATATTCATCAATTCGTTGCTTCGCGTCAGGCAAAGATGATATTTCCGGTTGGGCGCGACGGCCAGAACTTCCGGCATCGACCGAATCGCGTCTTCACTTTCCGCCGGAAGATCGATGGACATCCCATTGATCAGCCCTGTGAATCGGCGCTTGACCGCGGCGCCGGGCGCCAAGGCTTTTAACTTCGCTTCAAAATCCAATTGATTCGATCGGATTTTGGCACGGCGTTGAATTAATTCCTTCTTACAATCCTCTTGTAATGTTGTGAAGCCTTTATAAAGTGATTTTCCCCGGCTATCGAGCGCTTGGCTGCATAAAGGCGGCTCTTTTAAGAGAAGAATCACGCGGCGGACATCTTGGTGAAGGGATGATTTACTGAAAGCGACGGATGAAGTGAACAAGCAACTCAATAGAGTCAGGTGTAAAATCTTGCGCATGCTGTGACCTTTCGATTATGATATGTTAATCATGAAAATAGATAGGAAGACAAAACCCTCCTGTTTCATTTAAAACGATTATACCCAATTTTAAGGATGCGAGAATGTTTGAAAATTCTCATCGCTTTACTCTGTTACATATTTTTGAATCTCCGTGAAATACAATCCGGCCTCCCTGACCGGCTTTTGCGTGATGTGCCTCCAGGCCTCGGCATACGAATCGATCTGTGGCCGATATTTTCTCACCAATGTTTCTAAATGGTCTCTGGCGGCTAAATCGGTTTTATAATCCACAATGATCCAATCCCCGCTTTCTTGAAACACCAGATCGATGACGCCTCGCTCGATGACGGGAATATCGCTGCGGCCGGCGGTTCGAGATCGAATCTCAAATGGAACTTCGGCCAGACAATGCGGGCTGGCCAAAGCCCGTCTCCATAGATCCGATGACTCGACGCTTCGCACAACCTGAACCGCCTTCTCCGTCCATTCCGGCCTGCCATAGTGGGTTTGCGTTAGAATGGCGGCGGATTGCATCAGATCGCCGCCGGGATTTTTGATCCGCATCTCAAGCAGCGCATGAATGACTTCCCCCCATATCGTTCCTTCCTCTCGCGTGGGGTAATCTTCATCATATCCGCGCAGCTGCTCCTTGACTGACAGGACGGCGTAGGTAGGGATTTGAATAAAATCGCGAGATTCGTGCATCCCCTCGAGATGCTTCTCCAATCCATAAGAAGAAATCGATTGAGGGGCCGTCGCATCGATCGGTCGCTCCGCCGGCGCCCGGAGAGTCGGTTTGTTTGACAAGGCCGGTTCGAAAAATTGCCAGGGATTGTTCTTATTGCTTTTCTCTCGCTGAGTGATAAGAATCTGCTTTTTGCAGCGCGTTGCGGCTACATACAGCAGTCGAGTCTTCTCCGCATCGATGTAACGCTGCTCTTCCTCCGCCAACTCGTCCCATTCCATGGGTTGAGCCAGAATCTCCGAATTCCCCCAGGATGCCGCCCCTCGTTTCTCGATGCTCAAAAATCCCTTCACACAGCCTTCGCTCCGGTCGATATGCATTTGGGCGGCATGATTATGATGACCTGTCGGATCCGCGAGAAATACGATCGGCGCCTCCAGGCCTTTCACCTTATGAAGATTCATGATCCGAACAACCGACGGATCGGGCGGGCAGGCGGAGAGGCCGTCCATCTTCATTTCATTGCGGATTAATTGATCGAAAAAATCCAGGATATCGCCAAATGTAAGAAAATCTTCCTGCATGGAGCGGATTTTATCGACGGCTTTCGCTAAACTCCCGCATCGAAGATTCCCATCTCTGTGCGCACTGGCGTAAGTGTATAAGCCTAAATCGTCGGCGATTTGGTCAATGGCGGTCGAAGCGGGCCGCCCTTTGATCCAGCCGCGATACTTCCGAAAGCGCGCAAAAGCGTCCTCAAAAAGTTCATGGATCTCGGGCGAGAGGCCCTCTGGAATCGAAGCCAGATAAGAAAAGACGCCCCCCTTTTTTTTGTACTCATAAAGAGCCGGATCGCTGAAGCCGAATAACTCGCTTCGCAGCGCGCTGACCAACGCGATGGGATCGTCGGTCCGGACAATGGCGGATAGACAAAGCGCCAACAAGCGCATCTCCTCCGCTTGATTTAATGCGTCACCCCCGGTGACCTGGCAGGGAATCTGGCGTTGCTGCAGCAGATCGGCGTAAAGACTCAGATTTCGAGTCAGGTAAGCGACGATCATAAAATCTCCGGCTCGAGCCCGGCCCGACGCTATAAGATCCTGAATCGTCTTCGCGATCCAGTCCGCTTCATAAACCAGGCAGTCCTCATTCTTTTTGCTGTCATCGCCTGGAATATACAGTCGCTGAATTTTTTCTTTGGAAGAAATGTCTTCACAAGGCTTCCCATATTGAAGATGGACGTACGTCGGCGAGTAGGAAGACTCCTCCGAGGGAAATTCAGCAGCGAAGGTTTGATTGACCCAATTCAAAATTACAGGATCCGTCCGGAAATTGGAGGATAATTGAATGACATCGCCTCCATGATCGACGATGATCTTTCGCACCAGGTTATATGTTACGATATCCGCCCGGCGAAACCGGTATATCGATTGTTTCGGATCGCCGACCACGAACAGGGCGCCGGGGCGCGGCCGGCATAGCCGCCAATCGTTCTCCGAGTCATCGTCCGACGTCAACAGCATCATCACTTCCGCCTGGATCGGATCCGTATCCTGAAACTCATCGACCAGCAGGTGCGTGATTCTCTTTTGAAAATAAGAACGTACTTGAGCGTGATTTTTGAGCGCTTGCGCGCTTTTCACTAATAAATCCTGGAAATTTAAGACGCCAAGCCGCCTTTTTTTTCCCTCGTAAAGTTTGAATGCCGGCAGGATCGTCCGTATGCAGATGTTATAGCGCCTCGCCAGCCACTGGCGCCGGAGCGGCGCCGCATGCTGTTCAACAAACCGATCCCAGCGGTTTTTTTCTTCCATAGCCTGATCTTTGTTTCCAGGCCAGCATTTTTGCGTGATTCGTACTTTTTTGAATTCCTGCAGCACTTCCATCAATTGCGCCGCATTGTCAAGATTGTAGTATCTTACGAGCCGGGGAATCCTCTTGTATTGGGGGATCAGTTGATCGCTTCCCGCATCTCTCGGCAGAGTCGGCAGCAGCGTTTCCATGTGATCGGCGTATTCGAGCAAAGCGAATTTGACGCTGACAAGGCGGTTCAATGTCGCCTGCGGAGCGGGCCACTCCTCCACATCCGGATAATCCGCCATGTTCTTAAAAGCGCTTCCCAAATTTCGGATTCCCAGCCCCGCCTCGTTCAACTCGTCCAGCAGCGGATCGTCCGAGGCGTGCAGTTTCGCGGCATATTCCTCCCAAACGCTTTGGCGGATGAGATCGTCTTCGATCTCGTCGATTTCCCGAAAGGCGATGTCCACGCCCGCTTCCACCGGCCTCTCGCGCAGCAGCCGCCCGCAAAACGAATGGATTGTTCCGATGAAGCATCGGTCGATTTGATCGAGCGCTTGCATCGTTCGATCATGTTCGATTCCGGCCGACGTCCGAAGCGTTTTTTCCATAGCGATTTGAAAGCGCGAACGCATCTCCGAAGCGGCTTTCCGCGTGAAGGTCACCGCGGCCATCTCGTCGATTTGACATTTTCCTTTGCGGATTAAAGCGATCATGCGGGAAATCAGACTGGTGGTTTTCCCCGTGCCGGCCGCCGCTTCGACAAGTAAATTGACATCCAGCTCGTTTTCAATGACGTCTCTCTGATGTTGGTCCGGGATATCGGATTGTTTATTTTTCATCGTTTCGAAGCTCCTTGATCGGCTGCAGTCGAGTGTTTAAGGGATTCTGCAATTTGCCTCGGCTGGATCGCGTCACGGCGGCGACATTTCCGCAAATAGTACGATAATCGCAAAATCGGCAGTCGTCTTCCTTATCGGTCGGCAGAAAAATTCCTTCGGATATGATTCGGCAGAGCGCTGAAAAGATGTTGCCCCGCTCCGTCAGTTCCGAGGCCGTCCACGTATATCGTTCGCCTTTTCCCTTGCCGCTCGAGAAAAAATAGCCGAATTGGCATAATTCGGCTTTGGGATCGACGGTTGATTTCAGCCATTGGTTCATGAGCTCGTAATACAGCGAGTGTTGAATGACTCGGCCCTGTTGGAATGGTTTGGATTGGTTGTAACGATAAGTCCCGCCGGATTTGTAATCCCATATGGCGAATTGGAGATCGCCCTCGCCTTCGATGCGATCCACGCGATCGATGATTCCTCGCGCATAAAATTCCTTTCCGCCGGGCAGTCGAACCGGTTGGGGATTCGCAAAAGAACTTTGAGAGCAGGACGCTTTGTTCGGAATGCCGATGGATGCTTCCACGTAAACGGGAGAGTAGATTTCGCACAAACTTTCTTCATCGCGCAGAAAAATATTGGCGCACTGCTTCAATTGTTCCATCTGCTGCTTGAAGGCGCTCTCGTTGGGCGGCGGCGAAAGTTCTTGATATTTCTGAACGAGTTCGCGCAGTATTTCCTGCAGCCGATCCCAATGTTTATCGAAGGAAGGCTTCTCCTTTTTATCAATCAGTTCTTGATAAAATTTCTCGAATAATTCATGCACAAGCGAACCGTAATCCAAGGGATTCAGCCATACATTCGCGTCCATGTCGATCTCTTCCGGAGGCTCCAACTTTAAGCCGACTTGAAAGAAAAAGCGTAGCGGGCATTGTCCCAGCGTCTCGAATCGCGACGCCGACATGATGACGCCCTGCGGCTGCGTGGGATCCAGATCCACGCCCGCCTTTGGCGTCCAGCCGTCATAACGGGTGAATTCTACGCTCATTCGCGCCTGCCTTGCTTCCATCCCTCGCTTCCAATGAGGATGGCGCTGCAGTGCGCAGGGGAGGGAATTACGCCGGCCGGCTTGAACGCTCATCGCATACAGCCAGAATTCGCTCTCCGTCAGGCACTTCTCCGCGGACGGCGGCGCAAACGATGCCGGTTCGGGCAGGCCGCGCTCCAGATCGGATAGATCTCCCTCCGGATTCCCGCTCAAGATTCGAAACGCGTTGAGAATAACGGCGCTGGGAAAAATCTCCCGGTCGTCGCTTAAATGATAACTTGAATAACTGAGCGTCAGTTTGCCCTCCAATCGATGGATCAGGTTGTAAAACGAATCCAATTTCTTTTGCTGCCGGCTGGAGGCGGTAAGCAATTCATCCGAAAGCCGCTCCCGTTCTTCGTCCAATAAAAAGGGATCCTGCGCGCCGGCGCCGGGAAAGCGGCCTTCATCCAACCCGACGATAAAAGTATTCAAGCGCCCGCTATGTCCTCCCTGTTGAAGAGGCGCCGCATGCAGGCAGCCTTCTCTCGGCCCGCTTGCCAGCACCTGGATTTCGTCAGGCAGCGAAGCCAGCCAGTCGATTATGTCGATCGAGGCGGCGTCATCGTCCGTTTCGATCCATTCGGCGAAATTGTCGATCTCTTCCAGCAGCCGATTCCGGCTGTTCCGATCCAATTCCGTCGCGCAATTGGCAAATTGCGACAAGAGCAAGCGGGCGGCGGAAAGTTGCTCTATAGGGCGCGCATTACTCGCGGGGCTGGCGTCCAGCAGCTCCTTGAGGAATTTGAATAAATTCTCGCTGATTTGAAGAGAATGCCGGATGGATTGATAATAAGCGCTGCTTTCCAGATCTTCCAACGCTTGCGAGGGAAGAGCCTCCTCCAAGCGCTTCCGGTCGGATTCGATCTTTGCTTTCAGGATTTTCAGATGCCGGGCCTTCCCGAAAACAATCATCATCGATCGCAACTGGCGGATCATTTCCTCTTTCGTCACGCCGTTCGAAAGCCGGGATTCCATGTCGATGAGATCGTCTTCCAAAAATCGCGCCAACAAACTTTGCTGATAATCGGATCGCATCCAGGAAAGCCAGCATTTCAACAACCGGCCCGGCCGCGAATAACGTACGGGAAGCCCCTCCGCAAAAGTCACGGGAGGCGAATCGCTTTCGCCAAAAATCAACAGCGCGTTTTCATAAAGTTGAGGGATGTAAACGCCCCCATCCGTATAAAGAAGCTCGGCGGCGTCCAGAGAAATCTTCTCCGAAAAACACCGCCGAAAAACTTCGCGAATTTCATTGCACTCTCCGATCGATCGGAAAATGGCGGCGCTGCCGTCTCCCGGCGGCTTCGGCGCCTCCCCCGGACGGGGAAGCCGGCGCAGCGCTTCAAGATCGGTTCGCGGGGGATCGGTTCTTTCAAGACCTTCACGCCAATCGGGCGCGGCCAGCCGGCGAATCCGCTCCGGCGAGAATCGATCGATCAGCCTCCGCTCCAATCCGCACAATTCCAGCGTTTCGGGGAGCAGAAGCGTGATTCGCTCGAAAATTCGAGCGGCCGTCTCATTTTCCACCGATAAGGCCAACCGGAAGATGTCCGCGCGATCCAGCAGATTCTCTCGATGTATCATCCTCTCATAACGCGATAGCAGATCGCGCATCTCCTCCCCCTTTTGCCTGCTGTCAAAATAAGAACAGTGAATATCCTCCGCTTGGATTTCCGCCATCCGCATCGATTCGATGACCTCAGCCAACTTTTGAAAAAGCCCGAGACTGGGCGTCAGGGCGCCGAGAAAAGACGACTTCCCCCGCTGATCTCTCCAGATTTTTTGAACCAGAAGCACGGCTCCCTGACCATTCAACATGCGGCGGTTCTGGACATCGGGCGCATCCTTGATCAAGTCGACGGCGATCCTGTAAATCGTTTTCGCATGAATATTCACCACCGGCCCGTCGCTTCGCGCGACTTGCGTCAACCATTGGCGTCCAATGCGCAAGGAGGGCGTCAATAACCACTTCTCCCCTGAAAAACATTCCCGGCTCGCTTCAAAAATCTGTGAAATTATTGGATTCATCAAAAGAAACCCGTATAAAAAAAGATATTGAATCTCTATTCATTGAATATCACTCGAGTATTCTGACAAGACCTGAAAACAAAATTTCTCTTTTCTATCAATTCCAAATGAAACGATCATTCAGGTTTACGTAAAAAACCGTACGAAATATATACTTACTACGGATTTTTGCCCCGGAATCGGATGATTAATTAATATTATTTATAATATTAATACAATTTAATGGCGTTCCTGATCTGGTGGAAGAATTTCTAGAAAATCGGAGAATGAACAGAAAAATTGCCTCTTGAAATCAAAAATAGAGGGAAAAAGTGCATGATTCAAAAAAAAATTGTAAAAAACTTCAAAAAGAGCTTGACAAACGTCCAAAAATAATGTAAATAACTACGTATGTAACCTGCTGCATCAAAAAAATATACGCTGGAGGATTGCTATGATGAATGTAAAAGACTTGTCTCCATCCGAAATCTATGTTCTGAACATTATCTACGAACTGGGAAGCGCGGACATCTATGAAATCCTGAACCGGGTCGCTAACGAAAAGAAATGGAAATACACCACCGTCTTGACCCTAGCCACTCGATTATTCGACAAAGGCCATTTAGAAAAGCGGAAAGTGAGTAAACGCTACGTCTATTCTCCTAAATTCTCACGCTTCGACTCTTTCCGCATGATCATGGATCGATTGTTCGGCACCACCTTGCTCAACGATCCCAGCCCGATGATTAATTATTTGATACGGTCCAAAAAATTGACCAAGAAGGAACAAAAGCTGCTTCAAGAATTGCTTGAAGAAGAAAATAAAAAATCCTAAGAGTCAGGAACTTGGTTCATTATTTTCTTAGTTTCCAACCGATTGGATTTTTCTTCTTTGTTCTTATTAGCACGTTTTTGATAAGACGCAGGCATCCTTATTTATGTTATTTGCTCTGGATCTCGGTCTTAATCAAATTAGTCTTGCCTTTTGGATTTTTTGAAAGAAATGTAACGTTCGCTTATTGGGATCTCGAAGTCTACGAAAAGATTTCCGTTCTCACTCATGAAGAGGTTCGCGTTCAATCCCAACCGCTTCATGAGTACGATTCGACTCGGGAACTTGTCTTGACTTCCGAAAATGAGTCCGAAAATCACATCTTTGCGCCTTCTCAACCAACGGGGGAAGCCCCTCGCCCCTCGGCGTACCAACTCGAATTTTGGAATCCCGTTCAGATCGGATTGAAATTCTTCTTTCCCATCTGGATCGGGATTTCATTGTTCCTGCTGGTCGCCAAAGGGATTCAATTTCTTCGTCAGCGATTCGCTGTGGCTTCCATGCCGGAATTGAAGAAAGGATTCGTTTATCAACAATACCTCCAGTGCGTGAAAATGGTCGGACTTTCGTTCGTTCCGGTTTTGCGCGTCGCGCCTGAAAATTTTAAGTCGCCTTGCGCCTTGGGCGTTCGGAAAAAACACACCGTGGTTGTTATTCCCAACTCGCTGCTCATTTCCAACGACCTGCGCAAGATTCGCATCATCGTCTGCCATGAACTGGTGCACGTCAAAAAACGCGATCCCATCGTGAATCTCCTGCGCGTGGCCTGCATGATTCTGTTTCACTTTCACCCGCTGCGCTTAATCGCCGACCGGTTCATCGATGCATTTCAAGAAATCACCACCGATCTGAAATCGATTGAACTGCTGCAAATCGATAAAGGCGAATACGTCAGAGTCTTGCTGGCCAAATTTATGGAATTAGACAAATCCAATCGTTCTCTCTCTTTTTCCGTGCCTTTTTTGGAAGGAGAACTGTCGTTTGTGAAACGGTTGTTCTACCTCAAACGGTATGAACCAAGACAGAAGAAGCCTTCGAAATTTCTGTTTTATCCTTTCCTGACCGCCGCCGTCTTGTGCTTCCTCATCCAATTCTCCCTTTTCAATTCGATGGCGATGAATCAATCGCTGATCATCGGCGATAACTATGTCGAATCGGCGTTTCCCGAACCGCGCGAGGTCTCTCCTCGTCTGGTTCACGAAAGAGGCGGCAGCGCGAAAATTTATCGGGATCGACTCTGGATTCTTGAACCCCGCTATGGATTGTACGTTTTTCAGATGGATGACGCCGGGCGATGGAACTTGTCCGCTTCTTATACGTTCGAACAAGTCGGCGACGATAATACTGACAAGCGCGCCAATGACTTCGCCTTGGATGGAGATTACGTCTATTTCGCCGTCGGCGATGTAAATCCTCTGTCGTTTGTCAATAGCCGCATTGATATATTGAAGATGGCGCCGGACGACTCTCTCACGAAAGTGGGCGAAATCGCCTCGAGTCATCCGCATCTTCTCCACGTGTTTCACCATTCTCTTTGGGCGGCCGGATCGAGCGACATGCCGACGCAGGGGATGATTCAAATTTTCAATATCGAATCGCCCCAAACTCCATCCTTGATCGATTATGAATTTTATGACGTCCTTCCCAGTGTTTTGGCGCCGATCGATCATGAGGAGGGATTGATTGTCTCCATCGGTCAAGAGATTCAGGTCTTTCATGATGAAACGACTCTTTTCCCCCAAGAAACGCTTCAACTCGATCAGAATGCCTACTGGGTCGGCCAATTGGAAGACGGGACGGTCTTGGCGCTGTCCGTTGAAAATTCAGGTCTTTCAGGGAAAAACTTTTTTATTCATACTTTGAATCGGAGAGAATCGAACCGGTTTGCAGTTGAATCTTCCATACAAGTCTTTTTTGAAGAAGCCGGTGATAATGCCTTTTTTTTCGAACCGATCATTTTTTTCAACAATTTATTGTCGCCGGTCATTAATCATGGGGCCGTCTTGTTAGACGCCTCCGACGGCCATGTTCGTTTAATCGCCCAAAGCGATAAGTCGTATGAATATCTGACGATTTTTCAAAATAAGATAATCAGTTTATATCCGGAAACCACCGTTTTTTATCAAGACGATTTCAAACAAAAGGATAATAATATTCTTGCGTGGCGCATGTATTGAGGTTGATCGATGCACTCCTCTATACGCAATAGCCAATCGGGCTTCACATTGCTGGAATTGCTGGCGGCGATCGCCGTCGCGGCGATCCTATCCATGCTCGTGATCCCGCAAGCGCGCGATTCCATGATTCGAGCCCAAGTCGTCAAGTCGCAAACCGATATGGCGGCTATTGAGAATGCGCTGCATTTGTATCATGCAGATTATTCCATCTATCCGAATACTCGCCTGACGCCGATGACGCGCGGCGCGGAGATTCACAAATTGGCCTGTCTGACAACGCCCGTCGCCTACCTCAGCGATTTTCCTTTTTTACCCTGGTATGGAGAGACGGGCCGTCCCTACGCCAAAGCGGATCGCTTATCCAACGGCGACATTCAGAACAAAGTTCATAGCAATTATATCGTGTGGGTTTCGTATAGCGTGCTTTATGAGAGCGACGATAATACGCTTCTCTCCAATCCGCTGCCGGATTGGATGATGTTCAGCGGCGGCCCCGTCAGCGTCTACTCCGGCGCTGATCCTGGACGCTGGTTCTCTCCCACGAACGGCATGCGAAGCGAAGGGGGATTCTGGCTGGATTCCGATGGGAGTCTTTCTTTTAAAACCGACTAAAGGAGGAGTAGACAATTCTCAAAGAAGATGATATGACTATGGCTTAAGGCGGGGAAATTCCGGAAGACAATATGAATTTCAGAGTAGGCAGGTCATAGGCTGTAATGGTTGCGTGAGGCATCGCGACCGAGGCATTGTGACTTCGAAAAGGAGGCGTTATGAAAAACAGGATTGTTTCAAGAATGCTTAAATTTGTTTTCTGCGTTTCTGCGATCCTTGGCGGAGGCGCATCAAGTCAGGGGACGAATTGTGATTATTGCAAAGATCTGTACGGTTCGCCTATTCAATTGTGCTCGGATTTAGGACTTTCGCTATGCAGCGTTCGCTATGTCTATTCGCAAACCATCTGCTGCTCGCCGGACGCTGGATCGGACTGTTCGGATTATACTTCTCTTGGTTCGACAACTTTTTATTATTATGCCGCGGTTGGGGATTACTGTTATGGGGCCTGGAAATGTTCCGGAGATTCTTCGAGCTGCCCGGGGGATGTAATTCACGGAACTTCATACGATTGTTTGATTACCGGCCCTATTTTGCCGCATACGACATACGGATTTCAATGCAACTAAATCATTCTTAACAAGGAGATGCACCATGGGTAAAAGAATGCAAATCGATACTACAATATTAGTTGGTGTTATTTCTGTTGTTCTCCCTTTCAACGCTTTCCCCATAGACCTGGGGGTTTACCGGGATGCGGATGCGCTTCTCTATTCCGGCGAAGTTTCCTGGGAAATGGTTTATGAAGCGTTTCAACCGGCGCCGTTTTTATCAATCGACAAGAAGCCGACGGGTCTCAGCGATCAGGAATTTGAAGAATGGCTTGAAAAGCAAAAAACGCATCGCCGGCAGACGTTTCAAGTTTATGCCGTGTTTCAAGGCGATTATCTTCGCTTCGAATGCCTTTCCGATCCGGGGGATGCTCTTCCCATACCATGCGATCGCGTGGTCGCATTCAATGGCGTGTCGGTGACGTTTCTTGACAATGGTATAGGGAACATGTTTCGAGAGCCTTTATCCTCGTCGTTCTTTGAAAATCACTTCTCTCGATTCTATATCGCGCCTCGATCGTGCGGATATAACGCGCCTAAGATCATTCAATTGGCGCGTAAAGTGAAGGACGCCTATGAGAAGACTCCCGTCGAATTCAGCCAGATGGAAGATGCGGGAGGCGTCCTCTCCGTTTATGGGGTGTACCCGGATTCGGGCGGCCGTAAACTTGTGGAATTAACGCCTGATGAACAATACCCGCAGGCGTTTCGATCCATCAAATATATCAATCCCGAATTCAATGATCGAATTTTGATTGAATGCTCTGATTTTCGGATGTACGCCGATGGAACCGTCTTTCCCGATAAGGCTGTCGTAATCCACATGCTTGGAGGCGAACTGGACGATCTACAAAACGCGAAATGGGTTGATCGGCTGACATTGACGGTGAAAAGCGCTCGCTTTAATGGCGTTCTCTATGACGATGAATTATTCAATCCCGGCTGTCCGCCCGGATTTCACGATCTGATGGATGCGCGCGCCATGATCAAAAAGAAACTGGTCAATTAATTCAACGGCCGCGAACGGCGAATTGACTTACTTGTTGACGTGCTTGGAATTTTCCCGGCGGGGAGCAAAGAAATCGAATCGATGCGGTTCTCGCGTCCTATGGAGAGAGACTACGAGGGGAGGATTCTTTCTCCATGATCGCTGGCGCGTTCGCCTATTTCTTTGCTTCCCCTTTCTCGCTCAACGATGAAGATCGCGAAGCGAGAACTGAATCGTTCGGCTCGACGGATCCCATGGGAACGTTCGCTTCTCCCCATTCAAGAAAATGGCGGACGGCGGAGCGGGGGATCGGAGATCGCAATGAATGATCGGCTGGCCTTGCAAGACCATCTTCAGTTCATTCCCTCGTGAAGTGAATAGAGAATAGACTTTAGAGAGGGAATCCAGCACAACCTGGTCGTTTTTGCGAAGATAACTGCCGCAGATGACGAAGCCGCGATCCATTGAATCGGGATGATCCGGGGCGTTCGCCGACCGAGTGAGGCCGAACAAATAGGCGTCCGTATCCCAGCCGTGGATGATTTTGTTGCTGTTTCGGTGCATGCGCCGCCCATCCGCGCGGAGATTCAGAAATATGTCCGTGACGCTGTCGCCGCGACTGATTCGAACGCCGATCATTTCATCCGCCTCCAGCAAATCGAGTTTGGCGGCGGGGCGGTTCTGTTCCGGCGCCAGCGGCAGAATCGCCGTGATGAACTTCATATCGCGGCTTCTTTCCTGAGGAGAAAACGCAAGATAGTCGACTTCGACGTCGGGCTGATGATCCTTCAAACCTTTCTTGCGGCTAAGAATCGCGTCAGTCGGATGCAGCATCCGGACGAGAGCCCGCGATGATTCGCCATTGGATAGAAGAATCTCTTCCCCTTTTTCCAGGGCTTCTCCTTCGTAATGAAGCAGCCATTCCAACCGGCCTTCTTCGTACGCGCGGATGTCGTCGATGATCAGAATGACATCGTCGATCCATAGAAAATGCCGGTAATTGCGCGAATATTTCCAGGAAGTAGGGCCAGTCGCGTCGGCTAATACATATCGCATTCCATCGAGTTCCATGAGATGAAGAAGTTGTCCTGGAATCGCCGATCCCCGGTCTCCTCGCGCGATGTCTTCGGGATTCTGGGCTTCGCCGTCGATGAGAATCACATTATGGGCGCGGCTATGCCGATAATATTGGGTATATTCCGGCCGGCTGTACGAGCAGTTTCCCGAGTCGATGATGAGCGGCTTTCCCCCGTGGAACAGAATGAACGAGCCTGCATCCGGATGAGCGTGATTCCAGGTGAATCCCGATTTGACCGCCAGCATGGTTGCATCGTTTTCCCAAGACGACCGCATCATGCTCCAACCGATGTCGGGATAAAGGATGGAGAGGGGAAGCGTTTTCGGCGTCTGCTCCTGAGGAGAAATATCACAATAGACCAATCCGATGGGATCGCTTCGCGCCCAATCCCGCCGCGTCAGCAGCCAACGATGCGCAGGCGAATCGAAGCCGTTGGCCTGCAGCAGGCTCAGCGTTTTTGAACCGGTGCTTGTCAAACTGCTGTCGCCAAAATTGACGGAGAGCAATCCATCGTGGGCCGGGTAGGAGGCGTGGACAAAAAAATCGCCGCACGTTTCCAACAGGGGAATTTCCGGTAAGGGATGATCGGGGCGCGCGTTGGAACAGGCGAGGCGGTACATAAGATATTCCGCCAGCGCATAGTTGGCGTACGATACGCTTTCGTAGAATGCGCCGTTGCGATCGAAATTAGGGCTTTTGTTTTGAAGGGTATTCCCTTGATAGGCGAACCACTCCGGAAAGGCGCGATCAATTCTATCTATCCATTCCATGGCTCGCGGTTCTTCTTGAAGAACAGCCAGACTCGCCGCGCCCGCCATGGAGACGCATACGCTCCACCAGTTGTGTCCCATCGAATCCAGAGCATGAATGCGCTTTTGGGGAAGGATCCAATCGTTCAGCGTGGGCAGAATCCCCTTTTCGACGAGCGCGCCGGCAATGGTTCGCCGATCCGAATCCGTAAGATAATCGAAGATGCTGTCATAGCCGACGGCGTATCCAAAGCAAAAACGCGCCGTATTCAGTTCGGAATTCCAGGGGGGATCGCGCTTGGCGTCGCCCGCCCACCGGTTCAGTCGGGTGTAATGCAAAAGCGCATTGCGTAATTTCTCTGCATATTTTTTCTCGCCGGTCATTTGGTAGGCGAGGCCGAGCAGGGCGCCCATGTCGCTGATCTGCCCGCTCGGTCTGCCGTAGTTTCCATGCTGGCCGGTTCCGCCTTCCGCGTATTCTTTTGAAACCAATTCCGCATTCAACAGCCGATCCGCTTTTGCGCGAATCTCGTTCCAGACGTCTCGAACAGCGGAATCTTGGGTGATGCGTTTTTTGAGATTTTCGATGGCTCGGGGCGTGAAATATAAGCGGGGATGCGGCTTGATCGCATCGCCTGTCGGATCGGGTGAAAGGGCGCTGACGCCGCTGATCTCCTTGCCGGGTTTATTGTTAGCATGCCCGCCCGGCGCGCCCGCTGATGCGAGAGCCAATAGAACGATCCCATATGCAACTGACTGTCTAATGCCATAGTTTTTGAATAAATTCATGTGGATAGACGCCTCCGGAATGCGAATCGTGAATGATAGAGTGGAGGAGCGAATCCGGTCCCGCCATCCAGTCATTGTTTCTCAGAAGGCTTGATAATTCAATGGATTCTGAATTCCAGGATTTTTAAGAATGAGGCAAACGCAGAGGAAGGGATCGCGCGATCCCTTCCTCTGCTGTAAGGCCTCGGGGGGGGGTGAAGACCGGTTTGTTTCTACTACAAAAGACAATTTAGCGTCCGCCGACTCTATTGATGCGGACGATGCCGCCGCCGGAACGCATCATCAAATCGCCGATGCTGACTAAACCGTTGGAGGAGTCGTACGGGACGCCGTAGCGAATGCCGTTGTCGCCGCCGTACATCTGTTCGGCGGCGGGCGCGAAGGCCATCAGGATATAATCGCCTTCATTCAAAGGCGGCTCGTATCTTGTGTCTCCATAGTCGGGGCCTGGGGTTTGTGGATCGTTATCGGCGTAATAATACACGTCGTTGCCGGAGAGTCCAAAACGTTCGGAATGGCCGCTGGAGACGGCTTGCAGCATTTTGGGCGAGAATGGATCTCGGGGGATGGAACTCATATACGAAATAGGGCTCGTCAGAGGGGCGAGCACGTGAATCTGGCGTCGGGTGGCTTCCGGTTCGTCTCCGACGCCGTTGAAGATTTCTCGTATGCGTTTGTATCCCCAATCGCTGCCGCTGTCATCCCAAAAATCGACAAGGAGAACGCCCTTATCCAAGCGCAGTTGTTCGATGGCGGTCAGGGTGGAGTGCATATCCGCGTAAGATCGAGACACTTTGGCGCGAATTTGGGCGTTCATGAAGTTCGGGACGGCGATGGCGGCCAGGATGCCGATGATGGCGACGACAATGAGTAATTCAATAAGCGTAAAACCTCTCTTTTTCATCTAGGTTCTCCCCATGTTGTTGGATAAAAAATGTAAAAACGTTGTTTTGAAATAATATACATAAAATCGGATTCCTTAACTACGAGACTTTAAAGAAATGACAGGGGAAATTGTGGCGTAGACGCCGAATTATCTGTAACTGTTTGGGTGTTATCATACAGCCAAACAGAGTTTTTTTGTGGTTTTTTTGTCAATTTCCTTTACATCTTTTTGGGGCGCCTGTTTTTATTCATATTGAGTTAAGAATTTGCATTGTATGATGTTACGCATATTCTGCTTTTTTGTTGTGTTACGGTTTGATATAGTCGCCCCTATTATAATGGGGAAAATTTGATTTTTTACATGCTAAAGCGATTTTTGGATTGAAACGGCTTTTTTAGGGCTGCATCAACACGGTTTTGGCAATCAACCGCAGTATGTATCTTTCGAATTTTGTTGGTGGTTATTTCAGCATGACATCGATAAAATCTTTTATGCCGGGATATTGACAGGATCATTAGAATTTCATCCGATCTGGAATTCCCCAAAGAATAATTATGAAAGTAAAAAATATCGAAAATAGAGCCTTGCAACCTATACAATGAAATGGCGCCTCCTGAGAGGATATCATGATTCCCCTTTTTCCCCTGTGTATTTTAGCCTTAAATACAACGAATAGGCAGCATAAAGCAGTTAATTTATATTATGGTTTAAGTAGGAGAAAACATGATGAAACGTACAAAGATTTGGATGCTTTTAGTCGTAGTACTGGCGGCGAGCGCGACGGCGCAGACGATTCCGTATGAATATGTGACCGAATTTTCCACGCCGTCCGATCTCGGAGAGCCCCTTGCGATTGCGGTCGATTCGAATGGAGGGGTGTATTACACGCTGTTAGCCACAGCCGAAAACAACACGGGCTGCTTTTATGTCGCCAATCCGTTTGACGCTCCCGCGCCGGAAGATCATATTCTGGTGGACGACGGTCTTCTCGTGAATGTTCCCGCCGGCCGCGGAATCGTCGGAGTCGATGTCGATGAAGAGGGCAATGTATTTCTGGCGATGGAGAGCGGAACGGGCGGCACGTCGTCGATTACGAAGCACGGCCCCGCACCTACATTTGATTGGATGGACGATTTCGGGAATATGGCCATGGTCACCGGGCAGCGTTATAACGGAGTGGTCGTTCTTCCGAATGATCTCATTGCTGTAACAACCTTTACGAACGTTCAATTTTTAGACTCGAACACCGGTGAAATATTGCGTGATGTTTCCGGCGGGGAATCTTATCAACGAGACATTACCTATAATCCCAATACGCATGAACTTTATATCTCGAAGAATGGAGGAAATTCCAACAACGGCGCGAATTTGCTGACCGGCGGCTCGCCGGACAATCTGGAGGGATACGCCGAGATTCAACCGGCCTTCATTGCTCAAGGCGGTAATAACGGCACATATGGAATCAAAAATCAAAAGATCGGTTATGATAAAGTCAATGATTTAATCCTGATTACCGACGCCAGCGATTCTCCAACTACCATCGCCGTCTATCGTCCCGGCGATTTGTCGGCGCCGGCCGCCAACATTCATGGTTATCAATCTCCCGAAGGTCCGCTCTTTCTGCCGGCGGATGCGGCCGCGTGGACGGATGAAAACGGCGATACGTTTGTTTTTGTAACAGACAGTTCCGCGTATCGAATTGTGGTGTTCAAGATGGGCGGCGAGGGAGAAAGCCCTGAAGATATCGTAAACGATATCGAGGCCGAGCATCCCTTTACGTATGTGACCGATTTTGAGACGGCTCCCGATACCGGCGCTCCCTTCGCCCTGGCGGCCGACGCGGACGGCGGTTTGTATTACACGCTCTTTTCGACGCCGAATCCCAACACGACGGGGTGCTATTACATCGCCGATCCCATGAATGCGAACGGCGTGGAAAATCATATTCTGGTGAATGACGGTGCCGACACGGACGTGCCCGCCAATCGTGGATTTTTGGGAGTCGCCGTGGACGATGAAGGATCGATTTATCTCGCCTTGGAGACCGGGCAGGCCGTTTCCGCCAATGTGAGAAAGATTCAACCCGCGCCGAATTTCGGGCTGGATACAGCGTTCGGCGGCGGGATCATCTATTATGGCAAGCGAATAAACGCTGTGGAGTATGTGGGTAGCGACACGCTCGCGGTGAGCACTTTTGACACAGTGGAATTTTTATCGAGTTCGGACGGCGCTTCCAAGTATGTGGTGGGCGGCGCTCAAACCTACCAGCGAGATCTGGCGTATAATCCCAATACGGGAGACATTTATTTGGCGCGTAACAGGCAGGTTCCCAATGAGCCGCTCGGCAGCGTTAATCTGCTCAGCGGAGGCAATGTGGATAATCTGGGCGGGTATACCGAGTTCCAGAACCATTTTGTCCCGCAAGGCGGCATTGGAGGAACCTACGGCGCCAACAACCAGTTGATCGAATACGATGCGGTCAACAATCAAATCATCGTTCCGGATTATTCGGGAACGCAGGCGATGATGGCCTTTTATGATCCCGCCGACCCGGAGAGTGTTTTCGCCCTGGTCGATGGAAGCGAATCGGATAATGGGCCATTCGATTCGCCGGCCGACGCCGTTGTGATTCATACTGCTCAAGACGAAACGTTTGTTTATATTTCCGATATGGGCCTGCGCAGAATTTTTGTCTATCAGACGCGGGGAGCGACCAGCGTCGATCAGTGGGATCTGTTTTAAGTAATCCCGGAAACAAGTAAAAAAAACCGCAGCGTACGAACAAGGTGCGCTGCGGTTTTTTTGTTTCAATGTTCATCCAATGCGAGTTGTGATGATCAAGAACCAATTACGGGATTGAAGAAATTTTCCAGATCGATCATTGGAGCCCCAATTGAGCCGGATAGTAGTAGCCCATGGTTTGGGCGCAGACGCCCAGGCGGTATTGGCGATCCTGCATGAGGCAGGGCCGGGGCTTCCAGGTGGGGATATTGGTCGTGTAAATGCGGATTTCTCCGCCTTTTTCGCCTTTGGCGCTGACGATAAGTTCTTCTCGATGATCGCCCAGGCAGTCGGCGACGGCGATAAGACGGCCGTCGAGTTTGAGCAGGGGGGGCTCATCCCAATTGCAGACGGCGCCGTTCAAGACTACTTCTTTCTGGGGATCGTCATCCCACCAAACGGGGCGCGGGGAGAGGGTTCCGCCTTGATAGACTTTGATCAGCACGCCGTCCGCGCTGTAGAGCCAGCGGTCTTTGGTATCGCGCTCGCCGCCGTAGGTTTCCATGCCGGGGAAATCGGCGAGGACATCGGCGCACATGCCCTGCCCGTGGAGATGGCGGGTGGGCTCTTTGTGCGTCCAGAGTTTCCGGCTGGTTCGGGCGTCGACGACGCAGAAACCGTCGGTGTTCTGGCGCGTTTCGAAGCCGTAAAAGATTTCCAGGCCGGGATTGCCGGGATCGATGTCGGCGCAATAGCACTCGTCGGGATGGCCCATGCCCAATGACCACAGCGGACTGCCGTCGTGGTCGATGACGGCGGCGCCGATGACCAGTTCATCGCATCCATCCTGATCGACGTCGGCGCTGATCAAGCCGTGCGAGCTTTGTCCGCGGTATTTTTCATAATCGCCGCCCGGTTCGGCCGCCCAATACCAAATCCGGTTGAAATCCTTATCGAGCGCCTGCTGTTTGATGAGGCGGTATGTGCCCCGCTGCATGATCAGGGAGGGCGTTTTGCCGTCTAGGTAGGCGACGGTCAGAAAATTGCGGCAATAGTAGTTGTAACTGCTGAATCCGTCGCGGCTGAGCCAGTCGGTTTTGGCCATGACTTCGCCGGTTTCGCCGTTGAGTTTCACCAGGTATTCGGGGCCGCTCTGCACCAGGCCTTTTTCATCGCGGGGATCGCCTTCGCCGGCTTTGCAGTACACTTCGGCTTTGCCGTCGCCGTCGACATCGTAAACGATCCAGGGCGAATACCAGATGCCCGCTTCGATCGACCATCCCATGTCATAGCGCCACATCAATCTCCCGTCGAGTTCGTAGGCTTCCAGTTTGTATGTGGTAGTGCTTTTCTTCCAATATCCCGGCTGCTGATAGGGATCGGTGTTGAAATTGGGCTGCTTGATGACATATTCGTACTGTCCGTCGCCGTCCAGGTCGCCGATTCCGACTTTTTGAAAGTCGTAATCGCCCTTGAGGGGGATGGAGATGTACGGTTTGGCTTTGCCGGTCAGGTTGATACGCGCTTTTTCGATGCCTTGGGTCGGCGTTCTTTTGTCGAATAGGATGTATTCGTAGGTCTTTTTGCTTTCCGCTGTCCGGTCAAGAAACGAGGTTGCGCCGCCGTTGAGAGGCAGCGGCAGATCGACGAACGATCCAAGATCGCTCCGGTCTCTCCGCATCAGCAGGAATGAAATGTCGTCCGGATCCTCTTGGAAAAGCCGCCAGCTGATAAACACTGAACCGTCGGGCTGCTCCATGGCCGTCAAGCCCCGGTCCAATTTTTCGACGGAGAGGGCCGACGCTGCGGCGATTGTTAAAATCGCCAGAACATTGAGAAACTGTTTTCGAATCGTCATGAATCCATTCTCCTCTCAGTTTTGATGGGAAATACAAAATCAAAAATCATCTCTAGGATTGGAACCAATAATTGCGCGGTTTTCAAGTCTTTAGTGAAAGATCGTCAAAATTCGGGCTTTTTTTTTAATCATTGAATACGGTTTACCGAATGGGTAGAGATTTATCCAATTTCTGCATGTTCGCATGGATGCGTTTATATTTTGCAAAGAAGAGGCATTGAAACGTTGAAAAAATGGGCTGTTTGCCGTTATCAAAAATAATTTTTGCATTAAAATGAGCGCGCAGTAAGAAGATGGTTATTGATGATATCGGCAGCCTCTCGAATGAAGAAGGATGGGTTGATCCGATAATAATTGGATAGATGCGTCCAAATGAATCATTTCACTTTTCCTAAATGGGTTAATTATGCGCGGCCCGCTATAGCTATTTTATTAATCATCGGGCCGCTTTACGCAGTTTCGCTGGCGTATTACGGAGGTTCGCCGCGAACCACGGACGTGGGGTATCAGCCGAAGCAGCCGGTTCCGTACAGCCATGCGCTGCATGCGGGCGAGTTGGGAATCGACTGCCGGTACTGCCACAACACCGTAGAAGAATCGGCCCAGGCTTCCATCCCCCCGACGCAAACCTGTATGAATTGTCATAAACTAATTCGTGCGGAGAGTGAAAAACTGCTGCCGATTCGGGAAAGTTATGCGACTGGAATGCCTGTCGAGTGGGTGCGAGTCCACGACCTGCCCGATTATGTGTATTTCAATCACAGCGCTCATGTAACGCGCGGGGTGGGCTGCGTCTCCTGTCACGGCCGCGTGGACAAGATGGAGGAAGTGCATCAGGTGGAAACGCTCAGCATGAGCTGGTGTCTGGATTGTCATCGGAATCCGGAAAAGCATCTGCGCCCGCTGGAGGCCGTCACGCAGTTGGATTGGCGTCCGGACGAAGAGCAGGAGATTTTGGGCGTTGAATTAAAGAGAAAAAATAACATCAATCCTTCTACGGATTGTTCGACATGCCACCGGTAATTTTGTTGACTATTTTGTGACTATGAATCGTTCGTTATTGAACCAAAACGGGAAAACCTACTGGCGCAGCCTCGATGAACTGGCCGATGCGCCCGAATTCCGCCGGTTTGTGGAAGGGGAGTTTCCCGGCCACGCTTCGGAATTTCTGAACGAGCCGACGCGCCGGCATTTTCTCAAGGTGATGGCGGCTTCGTTTTGTCTGGCGGGATTGACCGGCTGCAAATGGCCTAGAGAGAAGATCGTTCCCTATTCGCGCCGGCCGGACGAAACGCATCCGGGCGAAGTCAAACAATTCGCCACGGCGCTGGAATTGGGCGGATCGGCGATCGGATTGCTCGTGAATAGCTACGACGGAAGGCCGATCAAGATCGAAGGCAATCCCGATCACCCGGCCAATGCCGGAGGTATGTCGGCACGCGCTCACTCCAGCATTTTGAAGCTTTACGATCCGGACCGTTTCACCGGTCCGAAACATAATTTGCAGAATAA
>JAFGTC010000013.1 GCA_016934335.1 Candidatus Omnitrophota bacterium
ATCTTCCCGCCCCGCAGGCGGTTCTCTTCTCGTCGCTGGTGAACGGCTTTTTCGGCGACGTCTCCCTTCCCTGGAACATGGTCGTCTGGGGCGTCATCATCGGATTCATCATCCTGATTATCGATACTCTGCTCGAGCAGAACGAATCCAAATTCCGGCTGCACATCATGCCGGTGGCCGTAGGAATCTACCTGCCCTTCGGCTTGTCGGTTCCCATCTTTTTGGGCGGCCTGGTCCATCACTTTTTAAAAGGGCGCAGCGCGCAGGAATCCGAAGACAACCGCGGCCGAGGCGTCCTGGCCGCCTCGGGGCTGATCGCCGGCGAATCGATCATGGGCGTCCTGCTGGGCGTCTTGGCGTATCTGGAAATTAAATCCTGGCATCTAGGCGACTGGTTCGGCGATGTGGGCATGGACGCCTTATCAGTTTTAGTTCTGCTTCTCGTTGTTCTTTGGATGTTCTTTTTATCGAAAAGAGCCTCCAGGGCTTAAACCATCGCTGTTTAGGATAGAACTATTCCTTGACGGCCTAATTTTGACAAAAAAAATCCTGTCAGGGCGCATAATATGCGCCCTTTCGTTTTGCGAGTTGGAATAAAAATCGCCGGAGCGGCCGGTCAGCTTCGCATGACGAGGCCGTTTTGGCGGTCTTGGGGCCGCAAGGGGCTGTTATCCTTCCTGGATTTCAACAAATCATCCAGTTTGTTGCTGCCGGATTGCTGATTATTCGGCAGTTTTTGCAATAAATTCTGCATTCCCTTCTGTTTTTTTGGGGAATCGCCGCTTTTTTCCTCCAAATGCTTCATCCATTGACGTCGAGCGTTGAGCGCGAGACAGAATTGTTTGAACAGCTGCAGCGATTCTTTTTCTTCCGGATTAAAGGATTCGCTCAGCCGATCCGCCATCTTCCCGAGGCAGTCATCCAATGCATTGCTTATCTTTTCGTCCAAAGTACGCCCTTTTTTCTGCGACATGATTTCTTCCTCCATGCTGTGTTTTTTCCCGCACGCACCCCAAAAAAAGGAGGAGCGATAGGATTGCTTCGTCAATACGCAAGGCAATACTGCAAGAATCGGACCAAATATGAACATTTGTTCAAATTTATGTTGAGAACAGGCTGCACGGATTCCATGCAACATTTAGTTACACGAAAAAAGAGTAAAAAAAATGAGAAAAATATATTGACAGAATATTAAAATTTAATTACAATATGAAACGAAATATCGAATCAATATATAAATAATTGCAAAAAAGATTTGAAACATAATGAATCAGAATGGGCCAGATATAAGAAAGCGAGATGGGATCATGAATAGAAAAACTTTGAATTCGATTTTATTATTGCTTCCATTTTTTGCGGCATTCACCTATCAGGCCATTGCAGAAATGACGTTTCACGATAAGTTCGATTGTGAAATGGTTTACCCGATTCCAGACTCAAACGGGGGAAAAATTCATGTTTCTGGAACGCATTACATCAACGGCATCAGCAGCCAGTCGAATAAGAAGGATCGAATAAGCATCATTCTTTATTCAAAATTCATCGGCAAGGGCGTCGGCGTCGATTCGAAGGGAAATGAAACCGGCGACGAATACAATGTGGTGGATTTTTCACGCATAAAATTCGAAAGCGTCGGCGAGGATTTCGAACATACGACTCTCATGGATCTTCATTTCATATCCAAAAAATCGGCTAAAAATTACAGGCAAAAATATCAGGTGCGGATTCAAAAATCGGGGGATCAGATCGAATTAATCGAGTTTACGAGCGATAAGGAAAAATAGACTTTTCATTTTTACTCCTACCCGCATTTTTTCATACCTTCCTCCCTTGCCATAAAGGCAGGGGATTTTTTTTGGGCGTCTTGGATATCTTGGGAGAACTTTCTCATTTCATCCATTCTTCCCGCCCGGCCTGCATGAAGGCGTGGATGTTGTCCGGCGGAATTTCCTGGGGGAGATCGCAGCCGGTGCTGAGAATAAAATGGGGGAAGGGCCTCATTTCGCCGAGCAGTTCGCGCACCTCGCGCCTTACCTCTTCCGGCGTCCCATGCAGGAGGGTTTGCGTGGGGCTGATGTTGCCGATGACGGCCGCCGACTCGGGGACGATCTGCGCGGCTTTGGCCAGGTCGACGCCCGCGTCTTTGGCGTCGAGGCTGACGCCCTGCACGCCCGCTTCGAGCATGCCGGAGATCAAGTGCATGGTGTTGCCGCAGGTGTGATAGACCGTACACACCCCGCGCTCCGCATTGCGCTGCGTGATTCGCCGAATGTAAGCCGAAGAGAACTGGCGGAACTGCTTGGGGCCGAGCATGACCGCCGTAGGTTCGAGCACGCAGATCACATCGACGCCCGCCCCGACCAGGAGATCGTTGTATTTCAGGATGACGCCGGTGGTGAATTCGCAGAGGCGGGCCAGGTCGTCCGGTTGGAGAATGGTGGCCATGGCCGCATCGTCGGCCCCCATGATCAGAGCGGCCAAGGTATAGGGGCCGGTTACATAAGCGCCTTTGACGATCATGCCCGGCAGCTCGCGCGTCATCTGGCGGACGGTTTCCACATAGCCCATCACCCGCGCATCGCCGGCCACGTCGATGCGGCGCATGCGATCGATTTCACGAAAATCGAAATGATCCTTGGGGACAGTGGCCGAATCGCGCCGCGGGAAGACGGTATAGCGCCCCAGCGCGTTGGCTTCGACGGATAAATCCATCAGGGGAAAAGCCATGTCGGGCGAGAAAATTTCCACATTGGTTTGAACGACGCGAAAGTGTTCGCGATAATTCTGCTGCGCCAGTTTGATTTCGCTGTCCGCCAAACTTACGCCGGGAAATCCCAACAGAGGGGCGACTAAACGTTCGCCGCGTTCATAGCGAACGCGAGCCCGATCGGCTAATGTCCATTCTCGCATGAGGCGTCCTTTCCCGCAATACTGCAGCAAACTGCATTTATATATTGAAAAATAATCTAGCAAATTTGGTCGGCGCAGGCAATGAATTCTCCGCCGATCCACAGCATTTCAACTCTTCTATAAAAACTCCAACAGAGAACCTATCCGCTGATCATCTTTATGCCGCATATTCCATCCGCATCATTTTACGGCATTTGCAATTTTTTTCGGCGTTGAATCATTCGAATTCGATCCATTTCCCAATCGCCGTTTCTCCCGGCGCATATTCCAACGCTCCGATGTCGACATTCCCGACGCGCGCAGCGCCGTCATAGTCGTAATCCAACACCCCTTCCCCACTCCAGCCGGCGTCGATCGCGGGAGAACCGGCCAGCAGTTGAAACAGCCGATTCAGAGGATCAACGAACAGAGGATCCTCATTCAGGTTGCCTTCGCCGGGATAGATCGAATCGCCTCGAATGAGAGAATATGAAACATCGATCGTGGATCCCTCCTCTAACCGGATGGAGACTTGATCCTCCCGCCCCCAGATGATTGTGTTAATCAATTTTGCATGCGCTGGATTCTGATGCAGCCAGACGCCCCGATCGCAGTCGATGACGGTATTGTTGATGACGGTAATCTCGGCGCCGTTTTTGAAGCCGATGCCGCTTTCACAATTGACGATAATGTTGTTGACCAGAATCGGCTTGGATGTTCGGTCGCCCGAGATGCCGATGGGATCATGCGATCCCCCCCGGCAATTCATCACGAGATTCCCTTCTACATAGGCGTCGCAGTCGTCGAGATCGATCGCATCGTCTTCGCTTCCCCAAAAAACGTTATAGCGGATAATCGGGCCGGGATTCTGTGTGTCGCCGATATCCACCGCATCCCGGTAGTCGAAACGGGGCATAAACGTGTTATGCTCGATCAGCATTGGACTATGCACGCCATAAACAACCTCGCTCGCCCCCTCGCCGAACCAGCAGTTTCGCACGACCATCTGGGTCGAATAATATCCATTGGCGGCCTTGGAGTCGAATTCTCCCGGCCAATCCGTAAAAGTGCAGCTGTCGATAATCACCGGAGCCGTGCATCGATACGCATTGACGACGCCGTTCCGGTGATCGGAGGCGTAGGATCCTCGTTCGAAGTAGCAGTGCTTCAACTGCCCGGCGCCCTCTCTCTCATACGAAACGGCTCCCCAGCGCCGGCTGCCCATCGGATGAAAGCGGATCGGATCGTCGGCGGCGCCCTCCGCATCCAGCCGCCCCAGGACGGTTATGACGGCATTCGCTTCGATGCGAACATCCACACCGGCTTCAATCGCCACGTCCGCTCCTTCCGCAATCACCAAATCGCCTTGAATCATGACGGGCGAATCTTCGAAGCGCCATCTTTCATCCGATTGAATCGCGCCGGAGCGCACCAAATCGGCATGAATGGAAAGAAGAGGGAAAAATACGAAAAAAATCAGGTAAAAAACGGCTTTCCATATTCCCGATCCGCCATAATTCTTGTTACAATGGGTTCCGGTTAAAGAATACATGTTCATAGTGATGTTTTCTCTTTCGACATCTCTTTCGTTTTTTTGTATTTTTTTCAATGTATCGATCATAACTATTATTTGTCAGATAAAAAAATCAATGATGATTAAAGCATCTCAAATTCTGGAATCGTATCAAAGTCAATTGGTGGAAAAAATCGAAGTTCTCTTAGAGAGATTCCACCAAGACCTGCTCAAACGAAAATTACAGCCTCCAACCGTCAAGCGCCATCTCGCCAATACGGAGCTTTTTTTAGTAGAATATCACGCCTTTTATTTTCTGGACGACATTTCAACGATACGCCCTGAAAAAATATACGATTTTCTCGGCGTCTGGTACTTTCAAAAAATCCGATCCCCTAAAGCGAAGGATCTTGCCGAAATACTCATCTCTCTGAAGAAATTTTTCTTTTTTGCCGAGCGGCAGGGCGTTCTTCCCTCAACGCTTTGCGGTCCATTAAAAAAAGTCTGCAGCGATAAATCCTATTTTCTTCGCCGATTCCGTGAATACGAAAAAAATCCAGGATTATTTTTATTGTCTCACCCGGCATCGTCCAAAACGAGCAAAACAAGCCTGAAAGAAATTGCCGATCGATTCCCGGATCAGGGCCTCGATGACGCCATTCTGAAATCGTGGTCGGAAAATGACGCCGGCTTAACTCTGGAAGAGATCATCGATCAAATGATGAAGAAGTACCGGGTTTTTGAACCTCGGGATAACGTCATCTTGTTAGAGCCGTTTTTTCGAAAAAATCAATCGAGGCGTTTCGAGAGCCAAACTCGTCATAAGCCGGCTCCGACCATTCATTCACTCAAAGAACATTGCATGGCTTTGCATCGAGCCAACCTGGTCTTCATGCGCTGGCTCGATCGCTATAACTGCCGTATGGGAGAACTGCCGGCCGAAGCGATCACCGCCTGCCTGGATTGCGACAGCCTCTTGAACTGCCTGCTTGCCCGATTGAATGTGGAATTAATATCGGAGCGCGAAATCCAACTCGGCCACAAGTTGCTCGACCTGATGGATAAAATGCTATGGAAAGCGAGATACACAATCACTCGCGCGCTCGGTTTAGAGTTACGAGAACTTTCTCTTTAATATTTCAAAAATATTGACTTATCATATTTGTACCAACAACAATTCTAGCATGTCTGGAACGATCCTTTCTTTCGCAAAACGCCCCTTGTCCAAATTTGAAGCGTCGATTGCTTTTCTGATAGGCTTCGGGATTTTATTCTATTTTTATAGCGACTGCGTCAATCGCCAATGGGATTTCCCTGTTTATTACCTGGCCGCTAAAGCGGTCGCCAATCACCAAAATCCTTACGATCCATCTATTCTTCAATCCATCGCAGACGCGGAGGAAGAAGTCGGATATGGCGGAGGGCTGCCGTATCTTTATCCTCCCCACCTGGCGCGCATGCTATCGCTTTTCGGTAAGGCGCCATTTTTCGCTTCGTCGTTTTTCTGGATGACGTTCAAATGCGCCGCCCTGGAAATGATTCTGTTTTTATCGTTTGCATTGATGAGAATCCCCGTAACGCCGCTCGCCCTGATTGTGGGAAATATCGCCGCTCTGTTTTTCCGGCCGGCGGCGTTGGATTTTAACGCCGGCAATGCAGCGACCTTTGAGTATGCATTGATATTGGCCGGATTGTACGCCTGGTCTCGATCCCGGTTCTGTGCGGCGGGATTTTTCACCATCCTGGGAGGATCCATCAAGGGAACATCATTGCTGATCACGTTGTATCCAATACACTTACGCGATTGGCGCTTCCTTCGCGCTTTAACGATTGCCGCCATTATTCTCGGCTGTTTTCTTGTATGGGATTGGAGAATTCTATTACGATTTTTCGAATTTTATCAAAGCCCATTGTGGAAACAGATGTGGGACGAACAAGTTCAAAGTTTCTACAACTGCTCGTACGCCACGGTTATTTTACGAACATTCTCGTACACGTATTTTGCAGAACCCATCCTAGCCATCCCGTTATTATCGACCATTTTAATCCCGCTCTTTCCTTTGTTTATATTTGCGTCAATGGCCTTCTTTCTTCAAAAACAGCGCCGTCAATCTCAATCTCTATTCAATCCAACAAGCGGCATTGTTCTGAGCATGATTCTATGCGGAGTTCTTCTTCTCCCCCCCCGATTGGCGGGCTACACCCTGATTTGGACTTTATTTCCCTTTTTTCAAATCATACACACCAGTTGGAAAAATCGAATATATATTGCATTACCATATGTTTTAACAGGACTTATACTAATTCAATTAAACCTCCCTCCAAATCATATTCCTCATGGAATTCCTCAACTATTGATCGATAAAGACTTTTTCGGCCTATTGTTGTTGTTCATTTCATCGCTATTGTTGATTCAATATTCATCAAAGCCTACTGTTTCCGGCCAAGAAGCGTCAGACTATGAAGCGTAAGAATAAACCGGGCAAGATTTTTGAGGATCTATACAGTTTTTCCTTCGCAAGTCGATAATGCAGAGAAGAATCGTACAAAAAGAACTGAATCGCTTCTTCAGCATGCATTGATTCTATAATAGGTTCATAATGAATACTTTATCGGATATTTATTAATAATATTGATCATGTCAATAGATAAAATACTGAAGTCTGATTTAAGTTTGCTCAAAAATAGACGATAATAAATTTCGGGTAAAAGAGCATCGACCTATTTTTAATTAAAATGATATAATTGCTTAAGAGGGCGTGAAAAAGGAGTGCGGGGTGCATTCCGGGAGTCGTGACTATGGTGGATATATCAGGCATTGGCAATACGCAAAATCAAGCGAACAAGATAACCGAACGAAGTTCAACCCGCAGCGGCGGATCGAAATCGAATGAAGCGAGTTCGAGTTCAAGCGCCGCCAGCGACCGTCTTGAAATTTCGGCTGGAGCGAAACAGGCCGGCGCCGTCCAACGATTAACCAGTCTTGCTCAAACATCGCAAGACGTGCGGCCGGAAGCGGTTGCTCAAGCCAGAGAGAAACTGGAAAAAGGTGAATATGAGGGCGTAGAAGTCTCTCGGGAAACAGCCAAGAAAATCCTGGGAGCAACCTAATCATCTATTGAGTTAACAATGGCGAGTCTCTTTCCCATCCCCCGGCGAAAGTCGGGGGATTTTTGTTGTTCCGTATTTCATTTCTCTGATAAAAAGGAATCGTTCCCGGCAAGAAGCGCCGCTCTCCATGCTCTATCCGTTTCTTGGATGGATCAATTCGTCTAAAATCCCTGAAATTCGGCAAAAATCGACATAGATTAAAAGGATGCAATTTTAGTGATACGCAACGATCTTCATGTTCATTCTCTGCAAAGTTTCTGCGGCTTCCATACAATTCTGGAAATCGCAGAAATCGCCATAGCCAAGGGTATGCGTATGGTCAACATCTCCGATCATGGCGCCGGATTGGGCCGTGCGATGAATTTCGGCGTGATCGTCGACAAACGGAGGCTTCCCGATCCCCTGATATTGGCTGACGGTTCATCGATTCTGCTGCGGCGCGGCATTGAAGCCAACATCATGGATATTAACGGCAACACCGACATCCCTCAAAAGTTGATACCCAAATTCGATCTGATCAGCATCGGATTTCATTTTTGCGGCCTCCCCCAATACGGATCCGAAGCCGACAACACCCGAGCGCTGCGAAATGTTCTGAAAAAAAGCCCCATCGATCTGCTGACCCATCCCTGCATCGCATCTTATCCATTGGATATTCCCGCAGTGGTCGAATTGGCGAAGGAATACGGCTTCGCCCTCGAAATCAATAACACAAATTTGCGCGTCAATAAAACCGACCTTCCTAAGTTGGAACAGATGACGGCGCTGGCTTTGGAGCATGAAGTCGCGCTCGTGGAGACATCGGACGGCCATACCTTTCACGAAATCGGCGAGAATGAAAAAGTAGAGGAATTTCTCCGCCGGATGGGATTGGACGGCGAAGATGTTTTGATCAACC
Organism: Candidatus Omnitrophota bacterium; assembly: GCA_016934335.1. Classification (GTDB taxonomy): domain Bacteria; phylum Hinthialibacterota; class Hinthialibacteria; order Hinthialibacterales; family Hinthialibacteraceae; genus JAFGTC01. Next base: position 8,412 of record JAFGTC010000013.1, read on the forward strand.
GCGACGACGATCGACTCGATCGATTCATTCAATCGCGCATCGCCTTGCGGCGGGACGCCGAAGCGCTTTCGTCCGAATGAATGTATATGCTATCATTTCAAATTCATAATGAACCTGCATGACGCCGGCGGGAATCCGATTGGGGAATACGTTTCTCTCATGAATTCGATTCCGCGCCGGAGGGGATGGAGAAAAGAACATGAATTCTCGCGAGCGGCTTTTAACTGCGCTGAACCACAAAGAACCGGACCAAGTTCCTCTTGATCTGGGAGGGAATCAAACCGGAATTCATCATATCGCCTACAAGAAACTGCTCGATCATTATGGCTTTGATGAAGAGATTCACATCATGGACGTGGTGCAGCAACTGGCCGCCCCCAGCGAATCCGTTCTCCAGCAGTTGGATATTGACACGCGATACATCCGCCCCGGGCAATTCGGCCCGGCGCCCGAACTGGCCGAGGTCAAAGCCGGCTACTGGGGATTCACGGACGGCTTCGGCGTAACCTGGGCCATGCCGGGGGAAAAACCCGGCGAGGGATTGTACTGCGACATCGTCCATCACCCTCTGGCCGAGATGGATTATGAAGATTTGGATCGTTATGACTGGCCGGACGGGAAAGATCCTGCTCCGTTCCATGGATTGCGCGACTATGCCATGCAGTTGCGGCGAGAAACCGATTACGCCCTTGTCAGCGGCATTACCGGCGTAATTTTCGAATACTGCTGGTATATGCGCGGCTTCGAGCGGCTGTACATGGATATGATCGAACAGCCCCGCTATGTTCACAAACTCCTGGAGCATACGCTTCAATACTGGCTCGATTTCCTCGAAACTTTTCTTGGAGAAGTCGGCGATCTTCTGGACGTGATCTGCGTCGGCGACGATGTCGGCATGCAAAGCGGCCCGCTGTTTTCTCCATCGATTTACAGGAGCATCGTTCATCCTTATCAGAAAACGTTATACGCATTCATCAAGAAAAATACGAACGCCAGACTTTGGTATCATTCCTGCGGATCCATCGCCGGGTATATTCCCGATTTGATCGAAAGCGGGGTCGACATCCTCAATCCGATTCAAATCAGCGCCAAAGGAATGGCGCCTGAGATTCTCAAAAACAAATACGGCGGCGATATCGTTTTCTGGGGAGGCGGCGTCGATACGCAGAAACTGTTCAGTTCGGGAACGCCGGAGGAAGTTCGACGCCAAGTCTCCTACTTGATGAACATTTTCAAACCCGGTGGAGGATACGTTTTCAATACGATCCACAACATCCAGGCAGACGTTCCCGTCGAAAACCTCGTCGCATTATGGGACGCCGCTAAAGAAAACCGGCATTACTCCAGTTCCTGACCTGTCAAACTGAGCAAAGTCCGCCAAAACCCCAAATTAAGGCTTCATCGGCAAGCGCAATTTTTATGAAAATATTGCAATAATTTTTCTTGACTTAATTTATCAATAATATAAAATATCACTAAAAATTGCTCAAATCTAAATATTCCTAAGAAATCAAAAAAATCAGTAAGAGGATTGGACATGAATAGAACCATGAAGAAGTCCGTGTTTGGGGGTATGGCGATCATGCTGCTGTTTACTTTTCATCCTTCCGTTCATGCCCGAAGTTTTCGAACCGGCATGATGCCGAACGGGGATGTGTTTTCGTGCAATACCTGCCATATTAATCCAGGCGGCCCGAGAAACCAATTTGGATTAGACATCGAGAAACTTGTAACGCCTGGAGGGCGGGAAGTTTTTTGGAGTGAAGCGCTGGCCAAGATGGATTCCGACGAAGACGGCGTCCCGAATGGCGTTGAACTCGGAGATCCGGACGGCGTTTGGATGGAAGGCGATGCAAATCCAGGCGATTCTACTCTGATCACGAACCCAGGAGATCCCGATTCATTCTCTGACATCGGCCCAACATCACCGGGAGATGCATGGATCGCCGTTCTTGCAGGGGAAAAAGTGGTTCCTTCCGTAGATACGCAAGCCCGAGGATCCGCTATTTTCAAATTGCATGAGCCAGAGAAAATATTAATGTATTTCTTAAATGTCTTTGAAATTCAAAATATTACAGCCGCTCATATTCACATCGGAGACGCCGATGTGAATGGCGGCGTTGTTCATCCGCTGGATGCGCCTGTAGACGGATTCTCCTCGGGTTCGCTGAATCTTACTGATGAGGATATAGCAAATATGAAAGCGGGGCTATTTTATGTCCAAGTGCACACTCAGGCGAATCCGGCCGGCGAAATTCGAGGCCAAATCGACGACGAACCGTTGCTATTTTCAGCAACATTGAATAGCAGCCAAGTTGTCGACAGTGCAATCCATAGCGCTGGAACCGGGAGTATGGAAATACTCCTTGACGAGGATTTGAATCGAATTTCATATACCCTTACTGTTATGAATCTTGAAGGCGTCACGATGGCGCATATTCACGAAGGCATGCGCGGTGTCAATGGGGGCGTAGTCATTCCTCTGGCCAGCGAATCATTCGAGACGATTTCAGGAGAAGCGGAGGTTAAAGAAGAGATTCTTCGTCAAATGTTGACTGAAGGTTTATACGTCAACGTTCATACGGAACAAAATCCGGGCGGTGAAATACGCGGTCAGATTACACTGAATGCTTTTATGGATCAACCTAGCAATGTAATTGATTGGACGATGTATGAATAATAGCAGGAACTGCATGCATGCCTTCCGCGGATAGGGATTGAACTATGAAGATAGACGCCTTCTTATCCGTTCCACATGCCTCCAATGCACTTTCTGTTGGTCGGGCCAGGGTTTTGCCTGCGGCTTTTTTAAACTCAACATCGCGATAGAAGCCCTTGTCATCCGGCTGGCAGTTCCTCTTGCCGTGCTCAGACACAAAAAGGGGAGTTTTTCGGATTCAAAAAACTCCCCTCTGCAACTTACTCAATCAGCCTGAAATCATACTATTCATTCATGACGAAAATCAGCGACGGATCGAGCGGATAGCGCCCGAACCGCTCACCGTAGATCGCCAGACCGCGGGGCAGCGCTTCATCGGCTTCCAAACGCAAAACGATCTCTTTCACTTCAAACGCCTTCTTCAATGCGTCTTGAGGGATCGAAGCGGAAACCAGATATCCATACGAACCCGCTTCGCGCAGTTTTCGATCGCGCCGTTGAGAATGCCAGGATAAAATGCCGCGATGATCGGCGGGATCGTCGGGCAGTTCGAAAACGCCGACGGTTTGACCGTTCGCCTGAATGCGCGCCATTCCCGGATAGCGCGTCTCATCCGTCATGGGATAGGCGTTGGGATTGCGGCTGGGATCGTGAGTTCCCCGCCCTCTCATATAATCGCCTTCCAATTTGCCGGCGTCCTGACGGTCTTTTCCGAACAGCTGCTTGGCGGATAATTCAACGCGAAAAGCGACTTCGCGAACATCCTCGAGTTTCAGATCTTCAGGCCAGGCGATCCGGTATTCGAAATATCCGGCGCCCGCGCCGTTGACTTTTTTGCCCTCCAGAACATTCCATTGCTTCTGCGACCATTCCGCCTTTTGGAACGAGTCGGGAGCGAAGCGCACTACCTGCAATTTCTCTCCAACGGTCCGAATGGATTCGCGGCGCGGCGATGGACCGTCACCGACCAGAAACGTCGTAAAGTTGCGATGGAGAACCGATCCAGCGCCGTCTTCCAGACTCACGCGGAGAACCGCCAAAGCATCCTTCGACGGCATCCGAACTTCGATCGGTTCGAGTTCTCGAGCCATATACGGCTCACAGACGATCTCGCGAGACGAATTATAATAAGTCTCTTTGCGCCCCAAGCGATCCCACCCGTACAACGTCCAATGCAACTGCACCCGATTCGAAGGCATCTCATCAGTCAGGAAAGAAGCATAAACAGGAACCTGCACGACTGCGCCGGGCTTCACGTCCTGGCAGAGTTCATCGCTCAGCGCGATATAGTAGGGAGCATGAAGATCGTTCAAAGACATGCCGGGCGCCAGATCCGCCATCCCCGTATATTTTTCCGAACGATCGAATCGGTAGTATCCGTTCCATTCGTTGATGACGTCGTGATGCTCGGTGTACAACCAGCCGCAGCATTTCGGATGGCGGCGAAAAGCGTTCATCATCATGTGATAATCCCAACTCCAATCGATGTCGCCCGTGCTGCCGTCATAGCCCCACACGTTGCCGCATTCGCTGTTCATCATCGGCTGCCCGCCCTGCTTCCAACCATCGGCGAAATTCCATTCCGAGCCGGGGTAGGTATTCCGGACGGCGTTATCCAGGAAGCCTTTCCACTCGCAGCCGGGCAGATAGGCGTGCCATGTATTCAAATCCGTTTCGACGTGATCGTATAAACAGGGAGAGTTGTCTTCAACCAGGCGCGTGGGATCGAGCGATTTGGCCAACCGGTATATCGATGACACCCATTCCTGCGTTTCCTTCGTATATTCGTTCTTCTCGCCCGATTTCAATCCCCAGGTTTCATTGAACGTCACCCAGGAAAAGATGGAGGGATGATTGAAATCGCGCCGGATCATGCCTCGCAGCGCCGTCTCGATTTCTTGGCGCATATCCGCGTCCGGCTGGCCCCAACTATTGGGCACATCGGCCATAATGAGCATGCCCAAACGGTCGGCCCAATACAGTTTGCGCGTCAGCGGCGTCTTGACATGAACCCGCATGCCGTTCAATCCAATCCGCTTGGATCGCAAAATTTCATCCCGCACAAATTCATCGCTGGGGAACGTATAAAATCCATCCGGGTGATACGCCTGATCCAGCGTCAATTGCAGATAAATCGGTTTGTTATTCAGCGCGATATAGGGAGCATTTGTTCCGGGAAGATTTTCCACGCTGATTTTCCTCATGCCGAAATACGTATCCACGCGATCGACGACTTGATCGCCGTTCCTCAAAACCGCCTCTACGTCATACAGAAACGGATCGTCCAAGGTCCAGAGATGCGGATGGGATACGGCCATTTCGAATTCGAACTTCTGTTCGCCCTTGTTTACGGAACAGATAACATCCGACTGCCAGCCTTCGCCGGCTTTCACGCTCAATTGAATCTGCGAAGCCTCCGAAGCTGGATCCATCAAATCAATGTGCGCCTTAACGGTTTCTCGATCGATGTCCGGCAGTAGATGAATGGCGGAAAAAGCGTTTCGGCCCCGCGCTTCCAAATAAGGCGTCTGCCAGATGCCGCGAGCCGGGCCGTAGCCCTGCTTCCCATTCAACTTAAACGAATGCTCGGTGTCATCGACGCGCAGAACGAGCTGCTGATCGCTTCCAAATTTGACTTGCGATGTCAATTCAAACTCGAACGGCGTATATCCGCCGCGATAGGCGCCCAATTTCTCCCCGTCCAGCCAGGCGGTCGTCATCCAATCGCAGGCGCCCACGACGAGAAAAATCCGCTGATCTTTCCACGATTCAGGAATTTGTATCGAGCGGGCATACCACCCGATGTCCGCTTCATCGCCGACTTGCGACAATTTCGATCCCCATGGAAACGGAACGATGATCGTCTGGTCAAACTCTGCGGCATTTTCGAACCATTGCTTTTCGAGTCCTTCATTCTTTGCGTCGAACTGAAACGCCCAGGGGCCGTTCAGATTGATCCACGCCTCGCGCTCAAAATCGGGTCGAGGATGCTCGGGCAGGGGAATTTCCGCCGAACAGGCCGGCCATAAAAAGGAGCAGAATAAACTGGTGAATACCATCGTTCGCCAATTAAACAAGTTTCGCAGCATAACGAACTATCCTTTCAAAATGTTGTGATTTCATTTTAGACCTTTTCATCGCTAAAATCCCCTGGCGCAACTCAATGAAATGCTGCGAAGCCTGCATTTCAGTCAGAATCAATCCGAGCGAAAATCCCCCTATTTATCCATTGAATTTAGATTGAAATATGAGAGCATATTTTGTCGTTCAAATTTTTTTGCAGAAAGGATTTTATCCATGAACAAAACATTGTTAGCGACGCTGATTTTGGCTTTGGCCGTCAGCGTTAATGCTCAGGAAGAGAAGATCTTCATCACCGGCTTTGAAGACACGGAAGAATTGACTGGAACCTGGAGTTGGACGGGGGGAGCATTCGACTCCTTTGTCGATTATCCCATGGAGCCCTCTCTGCCCATCGAGGGAGAAGCCGTTCTGGTTGTCATCTATGACAACGCCGGATCCGAATGGCAGCATGCGCGATTGGATTTCGCCATCCCCCCCGTGGATATAAGCGGCATGCGCGAAATCCACATGTCCGTTTATTACACCGAAGATTCAACAGGCGATATGCAAATTCGCTTGGACCTGCCCAATGGAAATATTCTGGGCATTGTCACGGTCCCCTCTGTCGGAGAATGGCATGAACTGGTATGGAAAATCGACCGGAAGACCTCCGTCGCCGATTTCATGTCAGAATTAAATTATGTAGAAGGATTCATCAATCCAACTCCCGGCGATGCGGCTGGAGAAGTGTGGATCGACAACGTCTACGCGTATAGGCCCGCCGATATTCCCGCGGAAATTGAAGAGATCCTGGTGTACGATTTCGAAGAAGTCGATCCGGAAACCAACGCCCCCGTCGGGTGGACTTTAGTAGGCGAAGACGGCTATATGCCGGAAATGATGGGCGATTGGTCGGAACCCTCGCAGGGATCGGACGCGATGGTCATGTATGCCTGGAGCGGCAGCCTCGAAAACTTAAAAACAACCAACGCCTTGGAGGCATTCGATCGTTGGAGCGAAGCGCTGGAGATCCAGTTCGATGCTCGCCTTTCTGAAAGCATCCCCGGCGGATGGATGCAAAGCCGAATCAGTTTGCATTCCGGCATCGGCGAGAATGAAGAGACGGTTGTCGAAGACTCCTTAAAAGAAATCAGATACGATGAGGCCGTGGATTATTGGAAGACTCTGCTTTGGGAAGTGGATATGACAAACCATATCCCCAACATTGAAGATCCCAATGGCTGGTTGGAAATCCATATCCACACCAACCAGGATGCCTCGGCGGAAGGCTCGCCTATCTTCATAGACAACTTCCGCGTTACTGTTCCAAAGACCACGCCGGTCGACGATTGGAGTTTATTCTAACTCGAATCGCGGCGTCATGCATAATTCAAGAAGGCGCAAGCGCACATCGCGCGCTTGCGCCTTTCTTATTGATTCGAGGTTGACGGGGTTGTAGACGCCGGGAGGAACGACGGCCCCAGCAGATCGTACATGCGCGGATCCTGCTTCACCATGGGCAGCAGAAGATTGCCTTCCTGCTCTTCCACCACGACGCGTCTTGCATTATCTTCGCCGATTTGGATGGCTCGCTGAACAAAGGGGAAAATTTGCGCCCAAGGCGTGTTGACGCCTGCTAACAGCCGCGCGTAGGTAATCAGATACTCCCAATTATCGGGCTGCCTGGCGACCAAATCCCCCATCACATTCTTGGCGCCCTCCAGATCGTTCATTTGAACATACAACAGCATCATTGAATGGCGCATTTTATTATCGTCCGGCTTCATGCGGAGATATTCCTCCACCTGCCCGATCGCTTTTTGATATTCCCCGATCCGCTCGTAAATCTTGGCATGCCATAAATAATGCTGCAGTGTTGGATTAGCGTTGACTTTTTCGGCCAAATCCATGGCCTTCAAGATAATGTCTCGATTGGGAATCTCATCCAGTTCGGACATCTCCGAGGCGATGCCGATAAAAAGATTGTAGCAATCCATATCGTTGAAATTAATCAACAAGCGGGCCAGCGTAAGCGCTTTGTCATGATCGTTGTTGCGGATAGCTTGCGTGATTTGCTGGTAATTGTTCAATTCCTGATTGGATCGCAGGAGGCTTCTCGATTTGAGAAGGATCACCTTTTCCATGTATTTTTCCGCCGCCCGCATGGCCCGCATGTAATCTTTCGAATACAGATAACAATTGGAAAGGTACTTGTAGATATCATAACGAGACGGATCGGTGATCAGCGCGCGGTTGAGCGGCTCAATGGCTTTATCGTACTGCTGAAGTTTGATCGCTCCCAAACCTAAATTGAAATGGGCGTAGATCTGCTCCTTGTCGATCTCCAGAACGCGCTCGTAGGTTTTTTTACTGGCCTCCATAACCGCCGACGCTTGTTCGGGATCAGGAGGCACATTAAATAACATCCCGACATTATCCTTCTTTTCCGCTTTGATGAGATCGTAATAGCGGTCGTACAAGACGCCCAGATTGTTGTGCGCCCATTTATAGTTGGGATTCAAAAAGATATCGGTCTGAAGAACTGTAATGCCTTCCTCGTTGTATCGCCTGCGGTCCTGGTAACTCAATCCATAGGGAAGCGCCGGCAAATTGTCATCGCTGGCGGACATGGCGGCCGTTTCGACGTCCACCACCGCGTCAATATAATAACGCCCCAGGATATAATAGATTTCCATTTGGTAAGGATAAGATTCCATGGCCTTTTGGAAATAGAGGAACATTTCCGCATAATTGTTTTCTTCTTTACTCATCATCCCATGGCGCAGCCAGGTTTCGCCGATCAATTGATATGTATTCAATACGCCGACTGGCAGGATGAATAAAAACGAAGCGGCCAGCCAGACGAATCCCGGCAGACGGCTCGTCTTTTGCTGAACGGGAAGCAAAGATTCCTGGGTGATTCCTAAAAAGTGACTTCGCCGCCCATGGCTGGCCAGATGTAGTTTCTGAAAAACCGCAACGCCTACGCCCGACAAAAGCCAGTAGATCACGGCGGACGACGAAATCACGAACGTATGCCCGAAAGCGCAGCTGACGACGGCCACAATCAAGCCGATCAGGATCCCCCATTGAAGGTAAAAATAAAATTCCCGGGCGTGCGTGGGGAAGACGATTCCCTGATAAAAAGAGGTTTTCTTATCCTTGCTGTTCGCCGCGATGGTTTGATACTCCAAGAATCGGAGCGAACGAACGATGGCGAAAAAAGTGGCGGTTATAAGCCAATACCACCCCAGCAGGCCGAAAACGCCGAATTCAACCGCATGATACAAATGATCGTTATGCACTTTGCGCGCCAGGGTTTCTTCGCCCAGGACTTTGCGCTCCAATTGAGATTCGAAAAGGGGATGCATGACTTTGAAGTTGCCGGCGCCGATCCCCATAATCGGAGAATCTATTATATTCTGGGCCGCCGCGTCCATGCATTGCAGCCGGAAAACGATCGGCGCCACGCCGTCGGGAATCAGATCGCCGTCCACGTCCATCCAACTGGCCATCGAAGCCATCTTGGTGCGCAAGCCGTTGGGCGCAACCGCCGCCAGCGTGGCCAGTATACTGATGACCAGAACGCCGGCGACCATGATTTTTCGAAATTTCTTTTCCAATTCACTCCGCGGCGCTTGAAATAAACCGATCCGGCGCGACCAGGGAATCATCTTGAAATAAACGATCAAAACCGCCGCAATAGGGACAGCAACGATGAATCCCGCAAAGGAGGCGTTGCAGTCGATATACACCATCACAATGGCGTTCAGCAGCGTTACGATGGTAAAGAAGATCAGGCGAGCCGGCTTTTTCCGGTAGCAAAGCATCATGGCGAAGCAAATCGGCAGCGCCATGTTGAGAAATTCGGCCGCATAGTTTTCGTTCCCCATAAACGAAACCGGCTTGTGAGTCAATTTCCGAATAAAACAAAAATAACTGGGATCGGACGCCCACCCGACCCAATCGAACCACTGCGCCAAGGCGTAGATATCGACGAGCAGGCACATAATTCCCAAGAGAAACGCCAAGAATTCAAAATCTTTGAGACGCGTCAGAAACTTGGGGATCAAAATGATGAAAACCATGCAGGCCGCCAGAAACGTGATGGTCTCCCACGCCTCCGTCAAATTGACCGCCCACAGGGACGTAACCATGACGACCAGAAAAAAGAAGGAGGCCGGGGTCGCGAGCGGCGAACGCAATGTTCTTCTTCGTACGGCAATCACCGCCCAACATGCGGTCAGCATCAAAATCAAATATTGGAACGAAGCGGTCTTAGGGACGTGATAATGCCGCCATGTCCACGTAAAAAAGACAATCGGCACGTAAATCATGCTGAACAAGATAATTAAACGCCCTAAAAGAGAAGCCCATCGCTCCCAGATAGAGAGTGGATCCGTTGGATTGGAAGCAGGCGCGTTAAGCGAGTTCATAAATTCACACAAATCCCTTCCCAGAATAAATCGGCGAGGATTACCATGCGCCTTGGAATCGTGGTAGTATAAACCATGTTATAGAAGATGCAATCTACACGAAAGGCTTCCAAAACGGCCCGGGACATTTATCCTAGCCGCCGTCACAGACTATAACGAGATTTCGTCAGGAATGTAACGATGCCTAATATCTTAGTAATCCACGGCCCCAACCTCCAACTCCTCGGCCGGAGAGAACCGGAGACCTACGGGACAATGACGCTCGATGCGATCAACCAGCAACTCGAAAACCTGGCTCGCGAGTTAGACGCTCATCTCCGCATCGAACAGCATAACAGCGAAGGCGGCATCGTCAGCCTCATCGCCGAAGCGATGGATTGGGCGGATGCGATTTTGATCAATCCCGCCGCCTACACCCACACGTCCGTCGCCATCCGGGACGCCGTCGCCGCCTCCGGCCTGCCGGCGGTCGAAGTGCATCTATCCAATATTCACAAACGAGAGGAATTCCGCCGCCATTCCTTTATCGCCGGCGTCGCTTCGGGCCAGATCTGCGGATTTGGGGTACAGAGTTATTTGTTAGGATTACGCGCCGCATGCAATCTTTGTTCATCTTCCCATTCCTGATCGCCCCTTTCTTCATCCCCCAACTTTCGGCTGGACTGCGCATGACGGCCATCCTGGCGGCGGGCGCCATGGCGGTCGTGCAATTCATCCCGTCGCTCCACCAAAACAGTGAAACGAAAGAGCGCCTGTCGCCTTTTCTCATCATTTTTTTAATCGCCGTTTTTCTCTTGTTTTTCAGCATCAGCGATCCCTGGCATCGATATGTCTCTTGGCCGTCCGCCTCGGCCGGCGTTCTTCTTCTCCTCGCCGCCTCGCGCTGCTCCCTTTCCGCCATGAATGGACTCATCGCGGCCGCCGGATGCTTTTGGATTCTGGCCATGGCGTTTACTCTGGAAAATTCCGCCCTTTTCCCCCTGCATGCTTTACCGGCAATCATCTCGGCCGCCTATTCCCCCTCCACCCTGATCATGGATTCCAACATCATCCTGCCGGAGGCGATTCGAATTCCTCCAACGTATACGGATCAATTGATCCTGCAATCGGCGGCGGCCCTGACAACCACTCTGCTCGCCGTTCTGGCGTTCAGAAAAACGCAATCGTCATGGCGCGTTTTGCAATGGCTGCCTTTGATTGTATGGAGTTTGATCTTATTTTCGCTGGCTGGACGGGATGTATTCATAGCGCTCCCCCTGATCCTTTTTATATTTCTGATCGCATTGCGCCCCCTCCGTTCGTTCGCTTCACGAAAGGCATTGGCTGCTTTTGTCATTTTTTGCGCATTGATCTTCGCCGGTTTTCGGGGCTATTTGGATTTCCTCACAACCCTTTCTCCCGCAATCAACAACGCGTTGGATGTGATTTTACCTTTTGCGACGTCGTTAAAAATGATCGGCGTCATCCCGCCCGACGCGCTGTATTTCAATCAAACCGCCATGGGATCCGACCGGGTGATCACGGCCGCCCTCGGCTTGGGAATGCTCCTTTTGATTCTGGAAACCGGCTTCAAAAGAAGAAAAGACGATCTGCGCTTCCCCGCCGGAGTTTCGCTGTTGATTTTAACCGTCTTATCCCTCGGTCCGTCTCTTCACGGCTGGCTGATTCATCCCCTGACGTGGATCGCTTTGGCCTGTCTGCAAAATGCGAACCGAAAAGAAGCCGGCGATCAAGCCGATGCGCGCCCCTCCATCATCAGGAAAGAATGGGCGCCCTGGGCGATAGCCGGCTTCGCCGGATTCTTGACGCTATTTACGCTCTCCAATCTCTACCCTCATTGGCGCACTGAAGCGGCCATTCAACGCTTCGCCCAATCGCTGCAAAAAGGCGATCGCTCCGACGATTTAACTCGAGCGTTTCGCAGTACGCCTTACCGAGGCGACGTGGCGGCGCTTTATTCGACCGAATCGATCATGACCTTTTATCCCCAAGGCGTACTCCCTCCCTCGCCCGAGCCTGAAAAATTGGAATCGTTCCTGAATTTAGGCGCAAAACACGGCTTTGTATCGCTGCTTGGATACGCCCGGTTATCCGGACTGTTCTTCCTTCACTCTCAGGGAGAACGATCCCTCGCCGCTTTGCGCGACGCCGTTCTTTACGCCCCCGACGAGCCGGCCCTGCGTGAAATGCTGGCCGATGCGCTGGACACCTTGGGCCAAAAAGAAGAAGCCCTTCAACAATACCGGATCTGCGCAAACCTCAATCCCGCCCTGCCCAGAATCCGTGAGAAAATGGCGCGCATTTATCTGGCTTTAGGAAGACAGGAAGAAGCCCTGCGAGAAAGAAACAATCTCCTGACGCTCGATCCCTCCCGGCATCCCCGACCGAATTGAACGATCACTTTTCGGTTAAAAGCAAAGCGACCGAGTAGAAATACTGCGGCGCGAAGCGAAACGCCATGCAGGGGGGATTGCTAGTCAGGGGCGGCGCAGGCGGATTGACCATAATATCGGGCAGCAGCGGCAAAACCGCATAACGCTCCCAAATATGATCAGAAGACCAGGTTTGCAGCACTTTCAACTCGAATTTTTCTTCCAAAAATTCTTTGGTTTTTTGGAGATCCATATAGACATTGTGAAGAATAAGAACATCGCCGTTCTCCGGGGGCGTCAGCGGATAGTACAGGATGTCGAATCCTTCCCCCGCCCAAAACTTCATCTTGACGTTGTAAACGCCTTGTCGATAGATTTCGTCCGATAAGATGCGGGCGCCGTCCGGAGCCATGCGCTCAAATTTGGCGGAACGCAAAAATCGGGCGGAATCGGCCAAGGCGCCAAAGGCGCCTCGCTGAAAATAGAGAACGGCAAGGCTCATCACAGCTAAATTGACCAGGACCAGCCCGCCCAAAATTCTACGCGCACGCCGATTGGCGATTTTTTTCCCGCAAACGCCCCAGCCATGTGCGGCCAGAATGCACCACAGCGGGAGCAAGGGCAGAAGGTACCGGTATTGAAACGAGAGAAAGCAGCTTTGCACGATCAAAAAAATCGACGCCGTCGCCAGAAAAAAAAGACCGAAGCGGCGCTGGTCCTTTTGCCCGGCCGACATCTTCACAACGCCGACAATCCCCGCCAGGAAAAGTCCATACGTAATCGCCCAGGGCCAATACAGAACAAATGTTTCAAACATGGAAAAATAAAGCGATAACGTCATCCAAAATCCATACGAGCCCCGCTCGACAAACTGCTGCGTATGCCCAAATCCCCGGATCGAAATCCACCCCGCCAAAATCAGCCAAGGAAGGATGGCTGTCAAAAAAGCAGCAATCGAACGAAGAGTACCATGAGAGAAGATCGATTGACCGCGATTGCGCCAAGCGCGCCTCCCCCAAAAATACGCGGCGAAAGGAACAAAATACAATCCCTGGTACCGCACCAAGGCGGCGAGGCCGATCCATCCGAAAAAACCAGCCGCCGAGCGCTTGGGATCATGCCATAGAAGCGCCAATTGCCGGCAGCAAATGATGAAAAACAGCAAAAACAGAGAATCGGTCATGACCCGCAAAGACCATCGATTGAATACCGGCGATAAGGCCAAAAACAAAACGGCGAGAGTCGCCTTTTTTTCGTCCTTCAAGACGGTTTTTGCCAGTCCATAACACGCCAGAAGTGATCCGATCGAAGCGAAAATCGAGACCAGCCGGCCAGCCATAAGCCGGTTATTCACAATTTGATTCAAGCATTCCACCACGGCGGAATATCCCGGAGGGAAAAACACAACCGGGCTTCGCCACAGATTCAATTGAATGATTCCATCCGTATATTCCCCATGATTTAGATCAATTAAGGATAATTTGATGATCAAAGAAAGAGCAAGAATGATCCAGATCCCAATCGGCCTTCGCGGCGAAGAAGATCCGACTTGACGCGACTTCATATTGAGGTTAAATAACAAATTATCAGTCATAAGTCTATATTTAATAAAAATTTAAATCGATGTAAAAAAAAGAAAATGCGATTCCAGAAATGCACCTTTTATCTGATAGAAGCATTCTTTTAGCATAGATTGATAGATAGGATAAGTCGTATTTTTCAAAAATTCTCGTTTTAGCGTTATTTATTTACTCAGTAACTGTTATAATTATCAGTTGTTTTTTTATCATCTTTGGATTGATGATGCGCCGCCGTCTCGCGATTCAGGATCAAATGGAAGGGGATAATGCGCGATCTATTCAATCCACGACAATCTTAATACATAATAATTTGAAAATCAATCTACAAAAGTTCAAAAAAAATCCGCCGAGGTAACATGAGCCTAGAATATTTTTTCTCCACCTTTTCGAGTTTCTTTTATTTCTTGGTCGTTTTGGGGTTGGCCGTCATCTTTCACGAATGGGGTCATTTCATCGTCGCTAAATTGACCGGCGCCAAAGTCGATGAATTCGCCGTCGGTTTCGGGAAAAAGTTATTCAAGTTTTTTTGGCGCGAAACCGAATACACGGTGCGCGCTCTCCCCTTGGGGGGATTCGTTAAAATCCGCGGCATGGATCCCGATGAAGAATTGACCGGCGCTGAATGGGAATTTCTCCAACTGGCGCCTTGGCGTCGGATTCTCATCGTCGTCGCCGGCCCGTTCATGAACTTTGTTCTGGCCTACCTTCTCTACGCAGTCGTTTTATTCTCCTTCGGCGAAGCCTATACCGCTACGACCACCATCGGGCAAGCGCCCGTCGGTTCGTTAGGCTGGCAAATGGGTCTTCGCGAAGACGATCGCATCGTCGCCGTCAACGATCAGCCGGTCGATTCATGGGATAAAATCACCCTTTATCAATCGTCCATCCAATCCGCCACCATTGCTCTAACCATCGAACGCGGCGGCGAAACCCTTCACAAAGTCGGGACGATTCCATCCAGTTATTTTGACGAAGACGAGGGAGTGGAAGTTCCCGATCAATACAACGGCGTTTTCGTCACCAAGGTCATCCCCGACAGCCCCGCCGATCAAGCCGGGCTGACTGCCGGCGTCAGCATCGTCCAAGTCGACGGTAAGAAAATCGACACTCGCGGTCAATTCGCCGACTATGTTTCGGAGCGTTTTGAAAAGAAGGAAGACGGAACATACCGCCCGCTTCCCGTATCAATCGTCTGCCAGACGCCCGACGGCGCGACTCAAACGCTGGCGCTTACGCCCGAATTGATCCCCCCCGCCGATGACGCGATTCCCTACCAGCCCAAGGCTCAGTTGGGAACGGTCTTCGTCGGCGAAATCTCCATCCAAGAATATCTCACGCCGACCATGCCTCCTTTAGGCATCGCTCCCAAAATCGATCCGGTTATCGGCGTGATTAAAGGCGACAGCCCGGCCGCCAAAGCGGGCGTCACAAAAGACAGCCGAATCGTTGAAATCAACGGCCGGCCCATCGAAGATTGGCTCGACGTCCTGCAGGCGATCCATGGCGTAGAAATCACCAAACAGAAAGAGACCTATACCGCCTCTCCCTTGGAAATTACGTGGCTTTCCCCCGACAACCAGATGCACACCGCCTCCATTACGCCGGACGTCACTTTGCAAAACATCCTGACGCCCACCAGCATCAAGACGGGCAAACGATACCCCATGCCCACCATCGGCGTCGACGTCAAATCCGACCGCATTCAAGTGGGCGTTTTGGGCGCGATCACCGGCGGCTGGGAAAAAATTGAATATATCTGCGGATTCATGTTCCAATTTTTAGGCCAGTTATTTACCGGAAATGTCTCTCCGACCGTGTTGGGCGGCCCGATCGCCATCTTCCAATTCTCCGGCGAAACCGGACGCTGGGGGATGGAGCGCTTCTTAGAATTCATCGCCCTTTTATCGGTCAACCTGGCGATATTGAATTTGTTCCCCTTCCCTCCCTTCGACGGCGGCCACGCCGTCGTCTATACGGTGGAAATGATTCGCATGAAGCCCATCACTATGAAGCAGATGGAGACCTTCGGCAAGGTTGGATTCGCCCTGGTCATCCCATTATTCATTTTTCTGATATACAACGATCTTGCCCGAACCAACCTTTTTGCATGGGTAAAAGGCCTGTTCTTTTGATGGAAGCGCATCTGGGACGTGATTGTTTTCCATTTTTTATCTATGATAACAAGCGCCGGTCCTGACCGGCGCTTGTTCCGTTTCAATCAAAAAAAATCTATATTAAAAAGAAAATCCATAGAACGAGAAAATTTGCCTCATGAAACAATCCGCCGGTTTTTTTCCAACCTTACGTGAAGCCCCCAAAGAAGCCGAAGCCAAGAGCCATATCCTGATGATGCGAGCGGGCCTGATCCGCCAGTTGGCCGCCGGTTTGTACAACTATCTCCCGCTGGGCTGGCGCGCCCTCCGCAAAGTGGAGCAGATTGTCCGCGAGGAAATGGACGCGGCGGGCGCCATCGAAGTCTTGATGCCCACTCTTCAACCCGATCTTCTCTGGAAGCAATCCGGCCGATGGGATGTCATGGGGCCCGAATTGATGCGCTTGAAAGATCGCAACGAACGCGATTTTGTGCTGGGCCCCACCCACGAAGAAGTGTTCACGACTCTGATCGCCAATGAAATTCGCTCTTACCGCGATCTGCCCAAAAATCTTTATCAGATCCAAACCAAGTTCCGGGATGAAATCCGCCCCCGATTCGGGATTGTCCGAGCGCGTGAATTCATCATGAAAGACGCCTATTCCTTTGATGTCGATCAAGAGAGCGCGGCTCGATCCTACCAGAGCATGTACGACGCGTATTACAGGATTTTCTATCGCTGCGGATTGATCACGGTTCCCGTCGAAGCGGACACCGGCGCCATGGGCGGCAAACATTCGCACGAATTCATGGCGCCCGCCGATATTGGGGAAGCGGAAATCGTCACCTGTTCGGAATGCGAGTACAAAGCGAACCGCGAATTGACCGAATCGATCATCCCCGAAGACGCCCCGCGAAGCGACGCCGCCCCGGCGATGGAGGAAGTGCATACGCCCGGCATGAAAACCATCGACGAAGTCGCCGAATTTCTGCAAACCAAGCCGTCGCAAATGATCAAAACCTTGATTTATGTGCACGACGACCAGCCCTTTGTCGTGCTGATCCGCGGAGACCAATCGTTGAATGAGATCAAATTGGGACACGAATTTAACGGCCCCATCGAAATGGCCTCCCCCGAAGTCATCTTGAAAGTCACCGGCGCCCCGGTCGGATTCGCCGGTCCGCAGAGCCTCAACGGCGTGAAAATATTCGCCGATCACTCGATCAAAACGATCGCCAGCGGGATAACCGGCGCCAACAAACAAGACTACCATGTCCGCAATGTGATTCTTGATCGCGACTTCCAAGTCGATCAGTGGGGCGATTACCGCTTCGTCGAAGACGGCGACGCCTGTCCCAAATGCAAATCGGGGACGCTGTCCGTCAGCTTCGGCATCGAAGTAGGCCATGTCTTCATTCTAGGCGTTAAATACAGCGAAGCGTTTCAAGCCTACTATACGGACGAAAAGGGAGAACGACTGCCCATGATCATGGGCTGCTACGGCATCGGCGTCAGCCGCACCCTGGCCGCTGTCATCGAAGAGCACTCCGACGAGAACGGCATCATCTGGCCGGCGTCGATCGCGCCCTACCATGTTCATATTCTCAAACTTTCCAACAAAAGCGACGAAGTCAACAAAACGGCCGACGATCTATACAACGGTTTGAAAAAGGAAGGCTTCGAAGTTCTTCTTGACGATCGAGACGAACGCCCGGGCATCAAATTCAAAGACGCCGATCTTCTCGGCCTTCCCTACCGCATCGTCATTGGAGAAAAATCTCTCAAAGAAGGCCTGGTAGAATTTGTTCCGCGCAAAACGCTCGTCAAAGAAAAAATGACGCCTACGGAATGCCTGGAGCGAATCAGGAAGCAATTCCAGGAAGATATGGAGAACTTAATCCCCGTCAATCAGCAATAATTCATGGGTAGTGGATGCTCCCCGGAATCCACAATCAACTACCCACTATCCACTACCCACTGATTTAAAGATTGGATCGTTATGCTTGAATACAATTCCATAGAAGAATGCTCATTTCGACCGGACGACCAAATCGTGGTTGCTTTGGGTTTTTTCGATGGAATTCATCTTGCGCATCAGCGGTTGATCGAGGAATGTAAAAAACGAGCCAAAGCGCGCAAAGGCAAATCCATCGTCTTCACGTTCCAAAATCATCCCAGTTCGGTTTTAACGCCGGATCATCCCACGCCTCTTTTGACGCCTCCCGGGCTCAAGCGGCGGATGCTTCAGTCACTAGGCATCGACGGCGTCATCTCGGCGCCATTCGACGAATCCCTTTGCCACACTCCCGCCGAACGCTTCGTTCGTGACGTCCTGCAAAAACGACTCTGCGCCCGCGAGCTGGTTGTCGGGTTTAACTTTCGCTTCGGCCACAATCGCGAGGGAACCACGGATCTGCTCTGCGACCTGGTTCCCTCCGCCTTCGAAGCGGTGACGGTCATCGATCAGATGTTCCATGATGAAATCCCCATCAGCAGCAGCCGCATTCGCCAGGCGCTTTCCGAGGGAAGCCTGTCAGACGTAGAGAGTCTTTTAGGTCATCCATACGTCATCGCCGGTGAAGTGATTCGCGGCGACAGGCGCGGCCGGCGAATCGGCGTTCCCACGGCCAACCTGCAATCCGGCGAACAGATCCTGCCGCCGAACGGCGTGTACGGAGTCAGGGTCAAGGTCGATCATCTCGACGCCCCACCCAGGTGGGGCGTCATGAATATCGGCAACATTCCTACATTCACCGATCAGACGAACCGCACAATCGAGGTGCATCTGCTTGATTTTGAAGGCGACGTTTACAACCGCTATTTAATGATTGAAATCATCCAATTTATAAGGAAAGAAAGAAAATTCGGCGGCCCTGCGGAGCTTATTGCGCAGATTCACGCCGATATTGAGAGTTTCCGCTCGAATATTCACCTAAATCACCCATAATGAAACATGAATCGGCGTTACTCTATTCATCCTTCAACTTCCCAATCCTCAACAATCCAACCTTACAAAATTTACATGCTCCAATCAAAAAAATAATTTGGATTTATCGTTCTTTCCAATTATCATCTACAATCTAAATCAATTCAAAGATGATTAAAACTAAAAGGAGGATGTAACAGGATGACATGCTTCTCATCGCGACAATTCTATGTGTTTGTGCTGATTGGCGCCGTCCAATCATTCGCTTTCGCTCAAGGCGAATCCATCCTTGTTGATTTCAACGCCGCGACGCCTGTAGGCAATCAAATTTCTCTGCAAGACGTGAATTTCGGGCCCGTTCCTTCGGCCGAGATCTCATTCGGCGCTGTTCCCACTGACAACGATTTCCCCAATGCTACGGATGGGATCGGAGCGATTGTGGACGCCGATCCCGGCGAAGGGATCATGATTTTCGGCCCGCCCTCCAACGCGCCCGGGGGGGCGATTATTCGCTGTTCGGTTTATGCGGAGAGCGCAAACGGAGCCATTCACGTCGCCGGCATCGATCAAACGGAAAACATCTTTGTATCGCAAAATATTCCTAACAACGTCGCATTTTTTCTGGGACGGTGGCGAAGGCATCTCAATATCGCCGTTCCCGGATCCGCCTCCCTACTGCCCTTAATCCAAGTATACAATCCAAGCCAAACCGAATCGCTGCGCGTTTATCTCGATAATTTTGAAATCATTCCCCTCGAATCCGGACGTTTTTACAACGCCGACATCCTATCCGGCGCGGAATACGATCCGGAAGTAATCAGCATCGATGAAAACCCGCAGCCGGCCACGCCGACGGCCATTCCAACCACGCCGGCTCCCACTCCAACCAGGCCGGCTGGCAATCCAACGCCGACCGCGACGCCCCAGCCGTCCGGCTCGGCCGTCGGCCTTCGATTGACGGCCTGTGATCCGACAGGGCCTGCATCTTTGGAAGGCACTATGCAATTCGACGGAATCCCTGTCATCGTCGATCTCATTGACGCGCAGGGAAGAATCGTCAATCCCGGTGTGGAAGGCGGAGACGCCGAACGCACTGTAACTCTTTCCGTATCCGGCTCTGCGCTGATCGACGGCATTGCGCCGACTCAGCAAACGACGATTATATCTCCTCAAGGCGGGCGCGTAAATATTGTGGATTTCACTCCCGAAGAAGTCCTGCTCACGGCGGAAGCGGAGGGATTGAATTCAACGCCTCCTCTGCCGCTGCGCTTTGAAGAGGCGGGAGCAATCAGCGGCACAGTGTTTGTGTGGAACGGCCAGTCCTATGCAGCGCCGGAAATCACGGACACGATCACCGTGACGGTATACAAATCCGGCGCCGCAGAATCAGACGACTATGTCAAAAGCGAAACGCTGTCGTTCTCCAGCGGCGCTTACACGATTGGAGGATTGCCGGCCGGCAGTTATAACGTGCAATTCACGGGCCAGCGCCTTAATTTTGATATTCCCGACATCCCAGAAATACCAGAAATCCCCGATATTCCGGATATTCCCGGCTTCCCCTCAATCCCGGGTTTATCCGTATCCATGCTTTCAGCGAAAGCGTCGCCTATGCAGGATTACAACGACCTGCTCATCCCGCTTGAAACCGTGTGCGTATCGAACGTCGCCGTCTCGGCCGGTCAAACCGTGCAAGGCGTTGACGCCAATCTAGGCCTTGTCGATAATCCGGCGCGGCTTCATGGCATGATCATCCCCGAATCCTACACGCCCGGAAACTTTGTGCAGGTCATGCTTCAGCCGATAGGAGACGCCTGTGCGGGATCAACGCGACTTGCCAGCGTCGATACGAGCAGCGGCTCTTACGAAATCACAAATATTCAAGCGGGCGCCTATCTGGTCATCGCTTATGAATTCGATGCAGACGGCAATCTGGTCGAGAAAAATGATGAAAACATGCAGATCAGTTTCGCACCGGGGGAAGACAAGGAACTCAACATCCCATTAAAACTTCTCATCCCAATCACGCCGATCGCCCCTGCAAACTACCAACGCTTGCCCCTCGCCAAATTGACGTTTGAATGGACCGTCCCCCCGGGAACTCCGCATCTCAATTATTTACTGATGGTTATGGATCGCTGCGGCGAACTGGTGTATCAGGAAGAAAATATTTACTACAGCCAAGATGGGAATTCCATTCGAGCAGACATCACGAGCCGAAATTTTCTGGTTTCTGTTAACGACCCGGAAAAAACGATATTTTCATGGTACGTAAGCGGCGTCGACTCGGATGGATCCATCACCGCCGATATGCAATATTCAAATGCCTCCGATACCAATTTTCTAGTCGATCAATGAGAAGAACCTGATTTCGCCATTGCGCCTCGCCATTTTCCTTAAAGCAAACTCGGCCTGCTCCCTTTTCGAGCAGGCCGAGTTTTTATTAAACGCGATTCAGATCAGCATAGCGATTAATGCAATTCCCAATGGGACACAGCGGTCTCTTCTTTCAGAGGATTTTCCAGAACGATAAAGAAGGTCTGTTCGCCTGGAGTGACTCCCTGAAATTCTTCATCCCACGAAATGCCGTTGGCGGCGATGACGATATGCTGGTTGTCCATCGAGACGTTGGGCTCGTGAGAATGATATCCCATATCATCCGGACCGTTGACGTCATGATATTGGAAGGCAAAAAATGAAGGAGTAACCGGCTCCATATCGCTGTTAAAAATGCGAGCAATCGTCTGCTCCGTTCCGGTCGTGCTCGTGTCGTCAAAAACCACGCACACATTACCCAATTCATCGACGGCCGCCTCGGCTCGCTTGAACGTATCGCCAAATAAATAATCGAGTTCGTTGACGTTTACTTCCTTCACGCCTTGAAGATCGTCGCCGCTTGTAGTGGCCACAGCGTCAAAGCGAGACAACACGACGTCGCCCTCGGGGCCTTTTCCCGCATAGTAGACGTAATTGCCGTTGATATTGGCCGCGATGCGGGTGTCGTCGCCGCGCCCCGTATCCGTAATGGTGCTGAAAGCGTCCTGGTTGAAATAATATTGCAGGTTCCCATCATTATCGTATACGGAAAAAATGGCCTGAGATCGAATGACAAATCCCCCGTTGAAAGCCGCTACGTTCGACCAAATCTCATGCGCCAATCCGTCGCCGGATGCATTCCAGGCCGGTTTGATGACCTCGCCGGTCTCTCCGTTGAAAATCGTCGCAATCGCCGCAGTTCCACCT
Organism: Candidatus Omnitrophota bacterium; assembly: GCA_016934335.1. Lineage (GTDB taxonomy): Bacteria > Hinthialibacterota > Hinthialibacteria > Hinthialibacterales > Hinthialibacteraceae > JAFGTC01. Next base: position 30,784 of record JAFGTC010000013.1, read on the forward strand.
TCTACGATATTTTTCGTTCGATCTTCGGGGCAGGTGAGGATGTTGCCGTTCGATAGGAAGCGTATATCGCCTCCGTAGCGCATTTGCTGGCCGAATTGCGCATCGAAATTTTCGAAGGATTGATAAATGGGATCGATGACGTTAGTGATCGGAACAGGTCCGTCCGCCGTTTTGTTGAAGATCTGCACGGTCGCCACTCGATCATCATAAGCGAATCCCTGATACCAGCGATCCTCCGAATTGAATTCGTCATACAGATAAGGGGTCGTTTCCATCGCGACCATGTAGCGCGTCCCGCCGGGGCGGCGGTCAACCGCAATGCGAGCCGGATTCCCATCGGTTCGTTTTTCGTTGAAAGGCCCCTTCCACGGATCGCCGGCGTCAGTGTAAAACGCCCAATATTCCTGGACTTCGCCGGAGGAAGGATCGATAAAAGCAACCTTCGCGTTCATCCCCTGCCCTTCCTCGGGATGCGTATTCGCGATGACGGCGATGGTTCCATCTCCGAAAATGTCCGTAAACGGCTCCCAATAGGTTCCATTATCAATATCGACTTGAAAAATCCATGTATCCGGAACCACGACTGTCACGCCCGCCGCATCATGGTCGACGGGATAATCCTGGGCTATGCCCGAAGATAATCCGACTAGGCATAGCAATCCCACAATCAGTAGAATCTTCTTCCTCATAATGGCCTCCTTACGGATACTAAAAATCTTTTTTTTCTCGCAGTCTTGACATAAACAAACATCATAAGCAGCACGAATACACAAATATTCTTTTTTTTCACCTCCTTCCATTTGGAATCGAAACAATCAATTCATTCGATTTATATATACAATTAATCCATCAAGAACATAACGCATTCATGAAATGATTCCAAGACAGGTTCAAGGAATTTCCGATCTTTTTGATGGAAGCCATTCAATAAAGGAAGGAAATCGATTCCAGGATCGTCAATCCGGTAAATATCAAGCACAAGTAATCAATAAATGACATAAACTAATCAAATTTTGAATAGAGCCAATCATAAATTTCGTAATTTTACATGTTTCTATACACTAAACTTTATTGATATAAGATCAATAAATCCAGATTATTAGTTAAAATCCGTTCAATCGATGGATAGATTGGCATCTCTTTTGCACATATAAAATAAATAAAGATTCAAAGCATCCCATTTCACCCATTCGAAGCTTCGACGCCGGGGGCGTGAATCTAGTCTCAAAGGCAAACCAACCGCTTCACGAGCCATGTAGACATGGAGGCATATTATGAGATCATCATCCAATCCTCACGAAAAACAGGCGGGGGAGATTCGAACGCATATCGCCGGCATGCAATATGTTCGCGGCAAAGCGCGCCCCGGCGAAAAAGTGTATTTGGAGCGCGAACCCGACAATCCCCACGACTCCTTCGCGATTCGCATCAAAAATCTTGATTTCGAAGACGTAGGCTTCATTCCGCGCCGGATTTCCTGCTGGCTCGCCGCGTTGATCGATCAAGGAAAAATCATTATCGGCGCCGAGATTCCGCTGCAGGACCGCGAAGATCCACAGGATCGACGCGGCGGCCATCCTCTCATTCTCAAAATCTATATCGCCGACAAAGGGCGCTCGATCTTTTCGCCCAATCCATCCCCCAAAACCGATGTCGAAGCCCTGCAGGAGGCCGTCCGCATTCTTTTTGATAATCTTCACGGATTTGAAAATCCTGACATCATCTCGGGTTTGGAAAAACGCCTCCTCCCTGTTTTACGGCGGGATGTCACTCCGGAAACGCATCTGATGCTGCATTTATTTTCGTCCCAGGGAGAGGAAATTCGAAATCGCCATGGAAAGAAAGTCCGAAAAAAAATCCAACAGGCTTTATCCAGCCTTCAATTGGGAGAGCCCATCCATTACCGCAGTCTCACTTTGCATCCTATCTTTTGCAATGGCTCGGCCGGCGCCGATTATATTTTATTGAAAACCGCCATCGAATCGGAACTGGCCATTGTGGAAGAAGTGTCCGATCAAGGACGAGTGAATGAATTGATGCTGCATAATCAAGCGAACAAGCCTCTTCTCATTCCGGAAGGGGAGATTCTGATCGGCGCCAAACAGAACCGGGTCGTCAATATCAGTCTCATAGCCGCCGCTCACTCGTCCCTGCGCATTCCCGTCAGCTGCGTGGAGCGCGAGCGATGGCGATTCACGTCCAAAACCTTTCAATCGGCCCATTACGCCAGCCCCAAACTGCGCGCCCAGAAACTCAGGAGCGTTCAGAGATGCCGAAGGGATTCCGGTGCGGCTTACAGCGATCAGGGGGCCGTCTGGGAAGAAATTTCATCCAATTTACGCGAAATGAACGCCCACTCCAGCACCGAATCGATCACGGACGGCTACCAAAAATCAAAAGAGCGAATCCGAGAGTATCGCGATAAGTTCATTCTCCCGGAAAAGGCCGTTGGAGTTTTGGCCGCCAGCGGCGACCGCATCATGGGGATGGACTGTTTCGATTCGCCTCAAAGCTTCCGGCAATGCTGGGCGAGGCTTTCCGAGTCGTATTTCATCGATGCGATTCAAAATCAGGAAGATGAAATCAGCTCGCGAGAAGTTGTCTCTCAATTTTGGACGCATCTCCCCGAATCGATCGACCTTTGCCAGCGATCGATTGGATTGGGGCATGAGTTAATCGCACGAGACCAGGAATTCGCCGGTTCGGGAGTCTGGTACGCCGATTCACTCTGCCATCTTTCCATCTTTCGCGTCCAGTGAAACTTTTTATGCAGCGATAGGTTACGCTTTGTTTTGTAGATGAAAGGGAGCGGGCTGCTCCGCGCTGTCAGCCCGCTCCTCGATATTTCCGCCGCATCAACGAACCAGGATATAACTCTCCACTATCTACTCTCCACTATCTACTCTCCACTATCTACTCCCCACTATCCATTCCCCACTATCAATTACCCACTGATTTTAACCAGAGGATCGCTCCAGACGCCGGGTATTTTAGTATGGCATTTTTTGCACTCGCCGTCTTCGAGATTTTCGATCTGCGTCTGAAAGCCCAACCGGCGAATGAGCATGGCGCCGCATTCGGGGCATTTGGTATTTTCCGAGGGATGACCGGCCACATTTCCTAAATAAACGTATTTCAATCCCTCCTTCATCATGAGGCTGCGCAATTTTTCCAGCGTTTTAACGGGAGTGGATGTGATTTTCAGTTTGTAGGTCGGATGATAGCGCGTCAGGTGAACGGGAACCTGATCGCCCAAGTTTTTAACGATCCATTCCGCCATGGATTTATTTTCGTCTTCGCCGTCATTAAGCGTGGGGATAATCAAAACCACCAATTCGAGCCAAACGCCTTCTTCACGAATAATTTTCAGCGCCTTTAAAACGGGCGCCAATTCGCCGCTGCAGGTTTCTTTGTAAAATTTTTCGGTGAACGCTTTGAAGTCGATCTTAACGCCCGTCAATTGTTTGCAGAGCGCCCGCAGGGGCTTTTCCTGGATGTAGCCGTTCGAAATCATAACGCTGCCGACGCCCAATTCGCGCGCCGCTTTGGCCGCGTCGTACATGTATTCATAAAAAATAACCGGTTCGGAATAGGTATAGGCGATGGTTTGACTTTTCGTTTCTTTGGCGAGATCCGCCGTCTTTTGGGGAGAAAGGTCGATCATGCGGATTTGCTCGGGGCGGAATTGAGAGATGTCCCAGTTTTGGCAAAATTTGCATTCCATGTTGCAGCCGGCGGTGGCGATCGAAAAAGCCGCCGTTCCCGGCATGTAATGGAACAAGGGCTTCTTTTCGATGGGATCGACATGCAGCGTGCAAGGCCGCCCATAGACCAGCGTTGTATAAACGCCTCCCTTATTCTCTCGAACGCCGCAGTAGCCCCGTTCTTTATCCGCCACCCGGCATTCCTTGGGGCATAATTTGCACTGAATCTTTAAATCGTCCAACTTATCGTAATACAGGGCCTCCTGATCGGATAATTCTTTTGTTAAAGGAAGCGCATCGGCGGCCTGCGCGCCCGGCGCAGCAAGCAGCGTCCCCCCCATTGAAAGAGCGCATCCCGCGCATACGGAGGCTTGAACGAATTTTCGCCGGTTCAATGATGCATCCATGATTTCATCCTCTAAATCGTCGCTTCGACCGCGTCGATTCGAGATGGATCGGCGCGGCCGACTTTCTTTTCTTCCGCCAGTTGGATATACAGCGGCTCTCGATCCTGCTCGCGAAACGAAGGAAGATTGTTCTCCCTGCGCTTCCGGCTCAATATGGATTCCGCGACGGAATCGACCGCCGTCTGATCGGTGGAGGCGATCAAGCCGCCATAGTTCCAAATTCCTTTCGGGCTGTAGGCGGGGCCTCCATCGTATTGACCGCGGAAGCCGTCGCAGATGGTCAAGCGGATTTTGTTTTTAATATAGGGATGAAGGCATAGATCCGGCAGATACGGATCTTTATGCACATCGAAGTGATATCGATTGGGATTGTGAATCACTCCAAACAGATTCTTCATGGCGGCCGATACGCCCGAGAGGTCGTGATCCTTGAGCACGCCCAAGTTGATCAACGCTGTGCATCCTTTGGAGACGATGCGCGAAAAACAGGAGCCGATGCTTCCGCTGATTTCCGGTTGAGGCTCATAGCCGACGCCCTGCGAGTCGGTGGCCGCCAGGAGGGCTTTTCCTTTCGCCTCCCGGGGATCGTAGCCGGCTTTTTCCAATTCCCGCTCGCTTCGATCCCAAATCACAATGCGGTCGGCGGGGATTCCTATTTCGATCAATCGTTCGGCGATGGCGTAAGCCAATTCGGGGTGGGGCGAAAGCATTCGCCCTGCCAATGAATTGATTTTTATGGCGACTCGGTCGGCGGGAGAGAATAGAGAGCGCCATACGTCGACGGCTTCTTTTTTTTCACCGAGTCCGCCCAGGGCGCGCATGGCTTCATCCAACAATTTTCCCGCGCGTTCCGCATCGAGCGTGTTATCCGGCTGCAAGATGTTTTCCGCGCGGGCGATGACCACCCGGCTTTTCTGCATGGGATTCAAATAAGAATCGGCGCTTTGCGACCGCCGGGGCAGCCACAAGGCCGGCCCGGTGAAAGCGGCGAGTCCCATAGAAGTTAGGACGGCGCGGCGTGAATAGATTGGCTTCATGATTATTCCACAGATAAATCTCGAAATTTCTCTCCAAAGACTTGAGCGGTGAAGGTTTGGAAGGCGCAGCCGGTCTTCCAATCGTCCGATTTCAAGCCGGCCTTTTCGCTCAAGTGGTTCAAGGTCTCTTCGACGGTCCATCCCTGCTGCAGCGCGACCTGGGGCAGATACAACGCGCTGCGGCCTTTCTTTTCCAACGTGATTCCATCGCGCCCCAAAACGATTTCTTTCCAGGAATCGATGGATTTCATGGGCGACATGACCGAAATTTCAATATCGATTTCGTCCAGTTCATTCTTCTCAAGAGGAGAAAAACGCCGGTCGCCGAAGGCGGAGAGAAGAACGGTATCGGCGGCGGCGCGATACAGCGGCCGGTCGCCATCCAGATGGCCGATGCATCCGCGAAGAACGCCCTTCTTATGCAAGGTCACAAAAATCCCCTTCTTCTGCTTGAGACGCTCCGTAACTTGCCCGGCCGGCGGGATGTATTCCGACGCTTTTTCTTTTTCGAAACTTTGTTCAAGAGTTTTACGAGCCGTCTCCAGCATGATCTTCGCTTCCGATTCATCCAGGTAATCCGGCTGGGAGCGAAACAGAATCGCGCAATAACTGACGGTTTCCGAATAATCCTTCGTTTTGTCGCCGGACGTTTCGTAATGAACGAATTCAACCTGAGTTTGCCGGGGAAGGGCCATCATGCCGATCTTGATCGGGCTGCGGCCGCAGATGGTGGCGCGCGTCATGTCGAGAAAACTCCAAAAACCGCGCACATCCAGATTGAGGATGTAATTGACGGCGGCGAAATCAAGCCGCTGCACGTTTTCTTTAATGTTCTCCTTAAAGGGCGAATAGCCGAAGCGGGGCCCTTGATGCGTGAAATCGGAACTCATCACCAATAACGCATCCTCTCCCAGCAGCGGCCGGATGAGATCGGCCATTTCCACGCAGTCCTTCGGATCGATCTCGCTGATGATGATGGGAATGAGTTCGAACTCGCCCAATACGCGCTGCAGAAAGGGAAGTTGTATTTCGATGCTGTGTTCTCGCGTGTGCGCTTCGGGATGCGTGTTGAAATGATCGGATTTCAAAAGAGCGTCGCAGGCCTCCCGATCCAGAGGGACGTTACCCAGCGGCGTTTCGTACGCGTCGAATCCGGCGATGGAGCCGCCGCGAAAATGCGTGGTATGCGATGGCGCCAGTATGATGACTCGCTTGAAACTTTTTCCTTTTAATGGTTTATAGGCATACGCGGCGCAAGGGCCGGACCAGGCATATCCGGCATGAGGCGCAATCAATGCGCGAATCGCATGAGGAGTGGCGGCCGGATCGGGGATTTTCTGTAAGAGGTCGTCGACTTGCTTGGCCAACGCCTCCTCGCCGGCGGGGTACCATTGCCCCTTCAGCGCGGAGGGGCGAATTTTTCCACTTTTTTCCGGATTGGCGGACGGCTGGCAATTCTGTATAAGAATCACGGATAAACTAAAAAATGCAATGCGGAAAAAGAGTTTCATGACGAGGCTCCTTGAACAACGCCTGATTTCTTTTAATTATAGAGTAAAGTAAGCCGAATTTCAAAGTAATCCCAATCTCATCATAATTTCCTTCCGAATCCCGCCGGCATGATTACAGGTAGTTTTCGCCGTTTTGCCAAAGACCTCGTATATGTCGATGACCGGATGTTTCTATTCGATCAGCTCGGAGATGAAGCCGTTCGTCAAGAGTGTGCGCGAACCGCCATGCCCGTACTTTGAATGAAAAAACAGGGAAATTTCGATTATGTGAAAAATGACATAGAATTGCGCCCGTTTTTTTTGATAGAATGGGTGACGGTTTTGAAAAGACCTGATGTGTTTTGATCCAGCGCAGTGATTCTTATTATGGATTTTTGCGAAAGGGTAATCATGAAAAAAAACAACCTTATCATCGGAGCCATGATTTTTTCGATCTTAAGCGCCGTCTGTCCGGCCCTCGCCGAACAACCGGCATATCTGGATGCGGATCGGCCGATCGACGAAAGAGTGGAAGACCTTCTCTCCCGCATGACCCTGAAAGAAAAAGTCGGCCAAATGAATATGCCTTGCTCCTATTTGGGCGACCTTGGAAGAAGCCAAGAAGAAAAGATGGAGTTCGCTCGCAAATTTGCCGCCGGGACGCTGCGGGACGACCTCGGTCCGGGCGGGGGATTATTTACCTTCGCCAACCACGTGCTTCAAGATGGGTCGCGCCAGCAAGCGGAATTCTTTAACGAACTGCAAGAAATCGCCGCACGCAACACCCGGTTGAAAATCCCATTTCTCCAGACAGAAGAAGGAACCCACGGCCTAATGTGCGCCATGGGCACCATTTTTCCGGAAGGATTGGCGATCGGCAGCGCCTGGAATATGGATCAGGTGGAAGCCATATATGCCATCGCCGCTAAAGAAGGCCGGGCGGTCGGAATCCACCAACTCTTCACCTTGGTCATCGAGCCCAACCGCGATCCTCGTCTGGGCAGAAATCAGGAAGCGTACAGCGAAGATCCCTTTTTAATCTCCTGCATTGCGCGGGCAATCGTCAAGGGAATCCAAGGAAACGATGTTTCCTCCGGGGATAAATGCGCAGCGGGTTTTTGCCACTATCCCGGCCAAAGCCAGCCGGTAAGCGGTTTGGAACGCGGGGCGATGGAGATCTCGGAATGGAAGCTGCGCAGCGTCTTTTTACCTCCCTGGGAAGCGGCGATCAAAGAAGGGGGCGCGCTGGGCGTTATGGCGACTTATCCGGCCATCGATGGAATCGCGGTACACTCCTCCTCCCATATTCTTACTGATATTTTGCGGCATGAACTGGGATTCAAAGGCCTGGTTTTGTGCGAAGGAGGGGGATTGTCGACGGTCGTGTATGAAGGATTGGCGGAAAATCAGAAACAAGCGGGAGTCTTGAATCTGAAAGCGGGAGTCGATGTCGGGATATCGTGGGAAGATGCATACCTGCAGCCATTGATCGAAAATGTGCAGGAAGGATGGATTTCGGAAGATCTGATCGATCGGGCGGTGCGGCGCATTCTGCGGCAGAAGATCCGGCTTGGATTGTTCGAGCGGCCGTTTGTCGATCCTGATCGGGCGGAACAAATCGTCCACGCCGAAGAGCATCAGGAGATCGCTTACCGCGCCGCCCAGGAAGGAATTGTACTGCTGAAAAACGAAAATCAGCTGCTGCCTCTGCGCAAGGATATCCGCTCGATTGCGGTGATCGGCCCCAATGCCGACCATGAAAAAAATCAGTTGGGCGATTACACCTCGATCCATGTCCCGCAGGAAGTCACGACCGTTCTGGAAGGGATCAAGGCCAAGGCGTCGGATGAAACGACGGTGCGCTATGTAAAGGGATGCGATGTGATCGGCGACGACCGGAGCGAAATCGAAGCGGCTTGTCGGGCGGCGGAGCAATCGGACATCGCCGTCGTGGTGCTTGGCGAAAACGAATGGCGCGCTCCCGGTAAAAAAGGGACTAACGGGGAAGGTTACGACGCCGCGACGCTGGAACTGACGGGATTGCAGCAGGAATTGGCGCAAGCCGTCCATCGAACGGGAACGCCCACAGTCGTCGTGTTAATCAATGGCCGTCCTCTTGCCACGCGCTGGATCGCCCAACATATTCCGGCCATCGTCGAAGCCTGGATTCCCGGAGAAAAAGGAGGGCATGCCGTAGCGGATGTACTTTTCGGCGATGTCAACCCAAGCGGACATTTGCCAATCACCATCCCCCGGCATGTGGGGCAGTTGCCGGTGTATTATAATTACCCGCCCTCGAAGAAATACTGGCTTGAAAACGCATGGGGGAAGCCTTATGTGGATATGGATCCCTCTCCCCTGTATCCCTTCGGTTATGGTTTGAGTTACACGAGTTTCGAGTACAGCGAGTTACGGATATCGCCGAAGCAAACCGGGCCGGGGGGGACGGTTCAAGTGGAGTGTACTGTGCAGAACACGGGAGATCGCGAAGGCGCCGATGTCGTTCAACTCTATATCAACGATCCCATCAGCACCGTTTCGACTCCCGTGAAGGAATTGAAAGGATTTCAGAAAATATGGCTGAAACCGGGTGAATCCAAAACCGTACGGTTTGAACTAGGGCCGGCTCATTTATCCCTAGTGAACCGTCATCTCGAGCGAGTGGTGGAACCCGGCGTATTCGAGGTTATGATCGGCCGCAGCAGTGAAGACATTGCACTGCGAGACGAGTTCCGGATCTTAGCGAATAATTAAACGAAGGCAAAAAAGCAGCGCGACAGGCTGTCATGATCGCCAAGCGCTCCAATGACGTCGAGCAGTAGAAATGGACGATCAGGCGGCAGCCGGTTTATACCGGTCGCTGGATAAATTCTAATGCACAAACCATAAATCGAGGAGATAATCATGCCGGGCCCTGGCGCATATTGGATTGGTGAAGAAGAAAAACGGGAAGTGATGGATGTATTGGAAAGCGGGTATCCCTTCCGTTATGGCGATTTGAGCGACTCCAAATACAAACAAAAAGTATACACATTCGAGCGTGAATTCGCCGCGTATACGGAAGCGAAATACTGCGTCGCGACTAATTCGGGAACCAGCACGCTTTTGATTTCGCTGAAGGCGGCGGACATCCAACACGGCGATGAAGTGATCGTTCCCACCTACGGATTCATCGCCTCGTACGGCGCTGTGATTTTCCTGGGCGGCGCGCCGGTCCTGGCGGAAATCGATGAAAGCCTTTGCATGGATCCTCAGGACATCGAAAAGCGAATCACCCCCAAAACCAAGGCGATCATGCCGGTGCATGTTCTGGGCAACCCCTGCGATATGGACGCCATCCTGGAAATCGCTCAAAAAAAGGGATTGGCGGTGATCGAGGATTGCTGCCAGGCGTGCGGGGGAACCTACCGAGGAAAGCATGTTGGAAACTTCGGCGATTTTGGCGGCTTCTCTTTGAATGTTTTCAAGACCATCACCTCGGGCGACGGCGGCATGCTGATCACGAACAAAGACGAATACGGCGAGTTCGCGTTTGGCATGACCGATCAGGGCTACAAACGCAAAGAGGCCTCCGTGCAAATCGCTCCGCCAAGCAACCTGGGATTCAATTTTCGCATGAACGAACTGACCGGCGCGTTTGCGCTGGCGCAGTTGCGAAAACTGCCTCGCATCGTGAGTACTTTGCGCCGGAAAAAGAAACTGTTCAAAGACGCGATCGCCGATTGCCCCGGCGTATCGTTCCGCACTATTCACGATCCGAACGGAGAATGCGCAACGGTATTGAACGTCCGATTCGAAACGCGTGAACGGGCGGCCCAGGTCGCGGAAAAGCTCAAGACCGTTACGGTCGATCACACCGGTTGGCATGTTTATTTTAATATGGATCATCTGCTGCGGCATTTGCAATCGATCGGTCAACCGTGTTCGCATGCAGACTTTCCGCGGACGGAAGACTTGTTGAAACGGTCGATCAATCTCAGCGTGGGCGTCGTCGATCCGGGCTTGGGAACCGCGTTCGGGATCAATATCAATTCCACGGAGGAAGAAATCGAAGCCGCCGCCGCGCGGTTTCGGCAGGTCTGCGAATCGACGGCGTAATCGATTCGGATTGCACCCAATACATGGAAAGGGAGGAGCCGCTCCGTGTTTAATGGAATCGATTTGACGTTTTTTCTGGGGTATTTTGTTCTGGTCGTGGCGATTGGATTCCTATCCGGACGAAAACAGCGTAAAACCGTCAGCGGATATTTTCGGGGAGGAAACCGGCTGCCGTTTTACGCGATCGGCTTCTCCATTGTCGCAGCGGGGATCAGTTCCGAACAGTTTGTCGGCGAAGTGGGGTATGCCTATAAGTTGGGCATGCCGGTGGCCAATTGGGAATGGTCGGTCTTTCCCGCGCTCAGTCTGCTGTTGTGGATTTTCATCCCGCTTTATTACCGCAATCGCATCACCACGATGCCGGAATATCTGGAGCGGCGATTCGGGGGCGAGGTCCGGACGCTGTACGCCATCCTGTTGATTCTGAGCTATGTCCTGGTTAACTTCGCCGTCGTGTTCTACACGGGCGGCTATGCCCTGGAAGTCATGTGGGGATTTCCCAAACTCTATGCGGTTTGGGCGCTGGCCTTGATTACGGGGCTTTATACAATTTATGGAGGGCTTACAGCGGTCGCCTGGACAGGTTCGTTTCAATGCATCCTGCTTATGGGCGGGGGATTGTACGTCTTCTTCTCGGGGATGAACCTGATCGGTTGGGATTTCCAGGCCATTTTAGGCGAAGGAACGCGCGCGCATTTGATAACTCCCGCGGATCATGAAGTGCCGTGGACCGCGTTGGCAATCATGCTGCTGACGGTTCATGTCTGGTATTACGCCAACAACCAATACATCAACCAGAGATGCCTGGCGGCGCGCAGCGAATGGCACGCGAAAATGGGCATTCTCGTCGCGATGGGTCTGCAGATTCTACTGCCCTTGGCGACCACGTTTCCGGGTATGGTGTATCGAGTCATCAATCCCGATTTAATCCAGTCGGACGCCTCCTATCCCATGATGGTCAGCGCGGTGGTTCCCACCGGACTGCGGGGACTGGTGGCGGCCGCAATCGTGGGAGCGATCATGTCCACTATATCCGGTCTGGTTAATTCCACCTCGACGTTGGTGACTTTGGATTTATATCAACGGTGGAGCAAAAAACGGATACTCGAAGATAAACTGGTGCGTGTGGGCCGATGGTCCGGCGGCATTGCACTGCTGATCGGCGCCTGCATCGCTCCATTGGTCATGAAGTGGGAGAACCTGTTCCGTTACGCGCAGGACATCTGGGTTCCCATGGCCTCGCCGGTAGTGGTTGTGTTTCTCTGCGCCGCGTTATGGCCTCGTGCGACGCAGCGAGGCGCGTTGGCTTGCCTGTGGCTTTCCATCCTGACCATACCTTTCATCATCGGAAAAACCATCCTTGCCGATTATGAGATTCGCTTTCTTCCGGAAAATTTGGAAAATCCGTTGGTCTTCGCGGGCGTAGTGACCATGATGGCCGTCATCTTCATGGCGGTTTCATCCAAGCATCGATCCTTGACGGCCGATTTGGGACTGTCCGTGCTGCTGGTGATTCCCATTGCGCTTCTTGCGGTGTGGAGTCCGGAAATAATCGCCGTGTTGGTATTATGTCTACTGGCTTTCTCTATTCTTTGGTTGTGCTCTAAACGCCTGGATCCGGTAGAATCCATGTGGGATCGTTCCATGCTGTCGGGGATGAGCGGCGCCGCATGGATTGCCAACATATGGATATGGTGGACGCTCGCAGCGCTCATCATGGCGGCGATTTACATTTACTTTTGGTAGATGCAATTTTTGACTGTAAAATGCGGAATCAGCGTCATTGATCAAACATAATACGGCCGGCGTTTCAATACATTACGGCGCCGCATCCTCGCATATCACGCGAAAACCGACGTCGTGGACGGCTTGCGACGGCTCGTAGTGCAGCCGAAAAGCCGAGCGGGCCCGGCGGGGGCGGTCGAGCCAGGAGCCGCCGCGGACCGTCTTGCGATCTGTTTTATAGTTCGAGTGATCGTTGTGCGCCGGTGAATACGGGCGATATGTCGAGCGGGTCCATTCGGCGACGTTGCCATGCATATCGAACAAGCCCCACGGATTAGGCTCAAACGCGCCGACGGGCGCCGAGACGCGCCAGCCGTCATCGAACCGCGCATCGGCGGGACGCCAGGGCGGCAGGGCGGTCGGGACATGCGGGTAGTCGACGGTGTAATGCGTGGCGTCGGAAAGATTCGCGCAGCGGCTGAAGTCATCGTCGAGCGAGCCGTACCAGAGGGGATCATCCCCGCCGCTGCGGCAGGCGTATTCCCACTGCGCTTCGGTAGGCAGAGTGAATCTCATTTCCGTCTTCTGCGACAGCCAGTCGCAAAACTCCATCGCCCGATTCCACGAGACGCGCACGACGGGCTGCTCGGGACGCCTCAGGAGGCGACCGCGCTCGTAGTCGCCAAACTGATACTGTTCGCCTGTTTCCAGGCCGCTGTCGTGTTCGGGATCGAAGCAGGCGTACTGGCGGTTGGAAATTTCGAAGCGCCCCATCCAGAAGGCCTCATCGATGGCGACCGGATGAGCGGGGCGTTCGTTGGGATAGCCCTGCTCCGATCCCATCACAAAAGAGCCGGATGGAATTCGGGCCAGTTCCATAGTCACGCCGTCTGCCAATGCAACGCTCATTATTTCGAGAGACGAAGAGCGTTGTGCAAAGCGATGCTCCGTCGGCTTTGCCTTGGACTTGCCTGCGAGAACATTCGGGATCAACAAAGGTTCGGCGCCTGTGCGGCCGGCCGCCGAAAGAACGGCGGCGGGATAGACCGCCTCGGGATCCTCGTCGATTCCGGCGCAACAGCGATGCAGTTCGCGGCGGCGCGCAGCGCCCGGCTCGACCAGGGCGGCTTTGGCGGGGATATGCCCGACAACTTCTTTCCATGTCCCATGAGCGGGGGCGTTCAGATCGATCCAGGTGATGATCCGATCCCAGGCTTCGGCGTTCAGCTGAACGCCGTAATGATCGTCGCGCAGAATCTGCACCAGTTTGCTCGCGTCGGCGTGGAAATCGCGGGGCGGCAGCAGGTGAGCGTCGCTTTCCAAAGTGGGTGTGTGAAGAAAGCGGCGCAACTCCATGTACGACGGCGTGAAATGCATCTGGAAAGCCGAAGGAACACGTTGTGCAGGCCGGGCGGTCAGATCGAACGTTGTATGCCCATTTTCCAGAGGACGGCCATGGTGACATTGGATGCAGTAGGCGTCCAGCACGGGCTGAACCTCGCGCACGAATGAAAATCCGCGCGGCGGGCCGTACCAAGGCTTGATCGGCGAGGGCGCCCTCAACACGGCGGACGGCCGCGATTCGGCCGGCGGCGTGGAATTCTGGGGTTCGTGACAGCCGACGCACGAGACGACCTCGCCGGGCATGGCGGTGAACCAACTCCGCATTAGGGCCAGCGCCTTGCCCTCGCCGTCCAGAGGCTGGACGGCTATGGGCGTATTCGCCGGGATGCGGAAGAAAGCCGAACCATCAGGCTCCACAGGAACCGTCCCGATGATGCGCCTGACATCCCATGGTCCGTCAAAGCCGACGCGATCCGGTTCGCCGCCGAAGCCGTGGAACGTGAATTCATAACTGGCCAGTCGCAGCGACTTGACAGTTCCTCGCGGAACGCCGCGCAATCCCGGGCCGTAATAAACGTCGACCATCAGCGCCGCCGCTTCCTTCTCATCCGGCTGGATGATATCGGGAATCACGGGCTGCCGGCGCGTTTTCCGCCATGGAATCGGTTCGAGCATCGCCCTCCCCGGCTCCTCGTAGAGCAGCACGAAGTTGTCAAACACATCGACCAGATATACGCCCCACAGCGATGTTTTCGTTGGTTGACACGAAACGAGGAAATATTTTTCGCTGAGCGGGAACGGATGCAGAAACAGAGGCCAATTGCCGCCGGCAAGTCCATCTAAGATAACCGGCTCAACCTTCCTGCCGTATCCCGGGATGCGCTGTACGACGCCGTCCGCCTCGCGGCGCCCCCGCGCCGGATCGAACAGAACGAGTTGGCCCTGCCGGGGCAGGTCGTGATGGCCTCCCACGACGGCGACGATTTTCGTCGGATGACCGGGGACCGGCCGGGCGTAGAACATGGCGGTCGGCCAGAAAGAATTGCTGCCGTAATACTCCATCTGATGCGTACCGTCCGGATTGGCGTGAAAGAGCAGCCGCATGAAGGCGTGCGCGATGTCGGCATACTCCCAGCGCTGGTAGAGAATCCGCCCATTGTTGAGAACGGTGGGACACCAGTTATGATCCTGATCGTTGGTCAGGCGGCGGATGAGCCCGTCGCATTCGCGCAAGTAGAGATTCGCCACCTTCGAACTTCCGCCTACGCAGGGAACGCCAATGAAGGGCGCCGTCGATGTAAAAACGATGCGCTCGTCAGGCAGGTAGCACGCGTCGTAATTGTGTACATCCGGTTCATCGATCAGGGGAATTTGCGTCAGCTGCCCGCTGTCCAGGTCAAGTTCGGCAACAGTCCATCGCCCCTTGGAATCGGGAATCGACAGCAACAGTCGATCCGCATCATAATGCAGATCGACGTCGCCGATGAACCGGTCGCCTTCCGGTCTGAAAACGGTTTCCAAGTTTCCGTTCGGCCGAACAGGCGAGAGGGAGACCAGCGTATTGTCGTAACCGGCCGGCGCGATGTCCGGATTGCTGTTGAAATTTGCCGGCAGTCCCAATCGATCGGCGCGGCGTCGGATCATCAGCAGTCTGTCGAAGTCCAGCAGAGGGTTGGCCAGCAAAGTTTCCTTCTTCAACGCTTCGAACTGCTCTTCGATGGCAGCATAGGCGGCGGGATCCGAAGTTGTCGAGAGACGGTCATGCCGCTCTTGGAGCGCTCGCAAGCGCTGCAGGTAGACGCCGCCGTTTGGGTAGCGCTCGGGGAATGCCGCCCTGAGGTCTTCGATAGCCATGCGCAGAGCCCGCCATCGCTGCTGCGAGACGCCCGGTTCATCCGGAGAGGCGACGGGGGGATACTCCGAGCGAATTACGAAGGGACGCCAGGTTTGAGCATCCGCCAGATAGTTCAACAGATTCGACGTTAACAGGGTCAGGTTATCCCGATGCGGATTCCCGGAGTCTCCGTAATCGGGCCAACGCCATCCAAAGACGATCACGCGCCCCTTGCCCAGCGTGTATTCGACGAGTGGATTTTCCGACCCCGAGGGCGTCTTGGCCAGAATCATGCCTTCAACGGGACCGCCCCAATAGAAATCAGCGACGGCCGGACAGCCCCCCCGGCTCAGCCAGACGATCTCATTGCCGTTCGGCAGGCCATCGAAAGCGGGGTGTTTTTTCTCGACCGGCGCCATGCCGGCCGGATCCCGCCAATTGCCCAGTTCGTGACGCTGCGGACGCATCACCCCTTCGAGACCGAGCGGCGCAACCATCGCCAGTGCGCCGCCGGAGAGCAGCACTCCCCCGCCCTGCTCTGCAAACTGTTGAATCGCCGCCAGGCTGGGCCCGTAATACATGGCGTTTCGCTCGATGGCGTCGCCCTGATGATACCAGAGGATGTCAAAATCGTTCGCATCCATGGCGCGGCCTTCTGGATCGGCGAAAGCGCCGTCTTTCTGGCGCAGGAGAAGCGTCGCCCGGCCTAACTTCGCCGCCGTTTGCCAGGCGGCTCGATTGTGAGGCCCCATTTCCTCCAGCGACGGCTCAACGGCCAGGAATCCGATTCGCGGCGTTTCAGCGCGCAGTACGGAGGTATTGAAAAACGTCATGCCAAACGCTGCGACGCCGATGATCCAAAATTTGCAAAATCTATGTCTTCTAGTGATTCGCATTATGCAATTCCCTTACATGATCCTTCGCATCAAATATCTTTCGATGGATTCAGCCGTCTCTTTTCATTCATAGCGGCGAAGAAGCCCCCCGCAGGATGCAACTCAATCCGAATTGAAAAAATCATCCACTCCCTGAGTCCCCGCGAATAGATCTTCCAACGCGTCTTCTTTTGACAATTCAATCATTTTATTCTAACTTAAGATTTAACAGCATTGCAAGGAACAGGTCAGCCTGAATGGTTGAGCCTTGAGAGAACAAAGAAAAGGTGATGCATAATGGATCGACGCGGTTTTTTGAAAGCCTCTTTATCAGCTTCCGCATTCTGTGCGCTTGGCCAGGCTTCTCAAATGGCTCAGGCGCTCTCAGATTCTCCAACCAAAACCCGGCCCAATATTGTATTTATTCTCGCCGACGATCTGGGAGCGCGGGATTTAAGCAACGAAGGCTCCACCTTTTACGAAACTCCGAACATCGATCGCATTGCGCAGATGGGGATGAAATTCACGCGCGGCTACGCCGCCTGCCAGGTTTGCAGCCCCTCGCGCGCCTCCATCCTTACGGGAAAGTATCCCGTCAATCATGGCATCACGACCTGGATCGGCGATCGCTCCGGCGAGGCATGGCGTCAGACAAAACGTCATGACAGTCACCTTCCTCCCGATTACGATCACGCGCTGCGCGCCTCGGAGATCACATTCGCTGAGGTTTTGCGAGATGCGGGCTATCAAACATTTTTTGCGGGAAAATGGCACTTGGGCGGCAAAGGATCCTGGCCAAAGGATCATGGATTTATGATCAATAAAGGCGGCTGGGATGCGGGCAGTCCTCGAGGCGGTTTCTTTTCACCGTATGAAAATCCAAATTTGGAAGACGGCCCGGACGGCGAATCGCTCCCCATGCGGCTGGGCCGGGAAACGGCGGATTTTATTGATTCGAATAAAAACAAACCTTTTCTTGCCTATCTTTCTTTTTACTCCGTGCACAGCCCGATCCAAACGTCTGAGAAACTTTGGAAAAAATATCGCAGCAAGGCGGCAGCGGCGGAGCCCGCCAAGGAGCGTTTTCTATTCGACCGAAAACTCTGCGTGCGCCAAGTGCAGGATTGTCCGATTTATGCGGGGATGATCGAGAGCATGGATGCCGCCGTCGGTCTTGTGTTGAATAAACTGGATGAACATGGCCTAATGGACAACACCATTATCTGCTTTACCTCGGATAACGGCGGCGTCTCGTCCGGCGATGCTTTTTCGACCAGCAATCTTCCTTTCCGAGGAGGGAAAGGCCGGCAATGGGAAGGCGGCATTCGCGAGCCTTATTATATTTACGCGCCGGGCGTCGCCAAAGCCGGCTCCGTTACGGATGTTCCTGCGAGCGGTATTGATTGGCATCCCACTCTGCTGGAGCTTGCCGGAGTTCCTGTTCCGCCAAAACAGGCCGTCGACGGCGTCAGCCTCGCGCCCGTGCTGAAAGGCGGCGCCATCAAGAAGCGCCCGCTGTTTTGGCATTATCCACACTATGGCAATCAAGGCGGCGATCCGTCTTCCATCATTATGGAGGATGAATGGAAACTCATTTATTACCACGAAGATGAACATTGTGAGTTGTACAACATCCAGCAAGACATCGGCGAGCAGAAAGATCTCTTCTCAACTCATTCTCAACGGGCGGAAGCCATGCTATACCGGCTGAAAAAATGGCTCCGTTCGACGCACGCCAAGTTCCCGGCAAAGGATCCGGAATTTGAGCCGTCTCAGAAGAAAGCCTATTTAGAAATGCAGCGCACTACCGGCAAGGAACGTCTCGAAAAGCAGCACGCGAACTATCTCGATGAACATTATAAACCGAACAAAGACTGGTGGGGCAGCGCTCCCATGGATTGAAATGAAACAACGAAAGCCTCGTTCCTCCGATCTGCATCATGCAATCCGCCGCCGCGCCGTATTCCACCGCATTTCCGTCCTATCTTCCGCCTGCTTAGCCCGCTCTTCCACCTGGAGCGTACTATCTTTTTGACTCCCTGAACAAACAATCGATTCTTCGTCATGGCCACTCATCGCATTGATGGCAGCCGCTGACCCTGTTCTGCCTTTTGGGATTGGATAGTCGACGTGACAAAAAGGTGGGAGCAGACGAATCATGCTTGTCAAATTAGATGACTATTAACTTGGTTTGAAAAAATCCCGTAAAAATATTTTATAACAAATTGACAATATAATAATATTCGAATATAATGATTCAGAAAACACAATAATCGGGAAAAGGAGAATCGCCATGCTGCAGTCTACAAAGAACCAAACCGCTGTGCAAACTCCTCACAAGCCTGCCCGTCCGATGGTGGTCGTAACGGACGAAAAAGGAAGCCGATGGTTATGCGATAAAGGAATCGATCCTAAAAAGGATCTTTCCAAACAAGGCTGTTGGAATTGCGGAGACTTGGCTTTCAACAGGAACGATTAAGTCAAGCAGGCCAACGAGAGCGAATCCTCTCGATTCTGGCATTCAAGCCTATCAGTGAATGCCAGATGGAATCCAGGAGTGAAATCATGAGACTCTTTACAATGGCATTGTTCATCGTCGCATTAATCGGTCTGACGCTTCTGAATGGCTGCGCCTCAACCGGAAGTCAGACAGCGCAAGTGCATCAAATGAACCAAACATCTCCAGATCAAAACACGGATGACTTTATCGACACCTTGATATATTAACTTGGTGATGAATAGAGATATCTGTGTTCGCGGGCGTGTTTCATTTTTTGTGTTTTTACCGCCTTTCAGAAGAGCGGCAGAAAAGGAGGCGTATGTCATCTCAAAATAACCTTGCAGGATTATGCATAAGACCAGTGTTGAGAGTGTTCATTGCATTCAATCAGACCGAAAAAACGCTCCATCCTGCAAGATCGTCTATGAGTGCAGCATAAGAACTTAACATCAGAACACAATATTACTTGACAATTTTGTAATATAATAATATCTTTATGGAAAATTTCCATAAAGAAAGGTCAAACTATGAGTTTTTCCACCGAATTGCCAAACTGGGATGACATGGCCTCCATGCTTCGCTCCATCAGCCATCCCATTCGCTTGATGATTTTGAATGAATTGACATCGGGTGCGAAATGCGTACG